>JAFWAK010000030.1 GCA_017507715.1 Paludibacteraceae bacterium
CCCGTTGAAGCAAGAAAAGTCCCCAACTGGAGACTTTTCTTTTGTTGCTCAACCAGGACTCGAACCCAGACAGACAGAACCAGAATCTGTAGTGCTACCATTACACCATTGAGCAGCGCGAGCGGAGCGAGCGCTCAAAGCTTTTTTTCAAAAGCGGGTGCAAAAGTACTGCTTTTTTCTGATATACGCAAATTTTTTTGCATTTTTTTTCAAAAAAAGACTATTTCTTGTATTTTTTTTGTGTATAATAGTTGTAACTTCGGACTCCGCCGCCCTCCGGGCTTCCCCCGAAGCTACGTTCTTAGCCACAAGGGCACGATTATCTCGCACATCTGCGCGAACAACAAGTTCTTTCCGGCAAAAAGCTCTAATAAATTAGATTTTTTCCAAAAAAGACTTGTATATTCCAAATTTTTGTAGTACCTTTGCGCCCGATAAATTTGCGTGTTATGAAAAAATACCTCTTTCACTCGTTAATGACGGTTGCCCTTTGGGCAATGAGTATGCCCGTAATGGCAGAAGATTGCAACGTAATCAAGGGTGCAGCTCAGATATTGTATCAGCAGCAGCGATGGGATGTTGTGAAGATGGAATGCGAGACCTATCTGAAGCAATGCGGCTACGACGCCGAGATTCAAAAGATGCTGGATGACTGCAACAGGCATCTGAACGGCAGTCAACCCAAACCGGCAGCACAACCTGCACCAAAGCCACAACCTCAACCGGTCGCACAACCTGCGCCCAGTCCTGCCGTAGAGGAAGAAGAGGAAGTATTGGACCTATTCGGCAATTCCAGCCCTGCGCCGCAATCGGCACCTCAGCAGAGTAAGTCCGGCAAGTCGAGCAAGCCTGCTCAGCCGGTTCAACCGGTAGAGGAAGAGCCGCTCTTCACGCCTGCACCGACGTATAACACGCCGGCATCCACTCCGTCCGCAGGCGGTTTCGGATTAGAGTTAGTAGAAGAAGATGACGCAGCTCCTGCGCCCACTTACACGCCGGAGCCTGCGAAACCCACATACACACCGGAACCGGTGATTGTTCCCGAACCCGAACCGGAGCCGGAACCTATTTATACACCGGAACCTGCAAAACCCACATACACTCCGGAACCCGTGCAGGTTGTAGCGGCTGAACCGGAACCTGTCAAACAACCGGAGACCGTCATCAAAGATGAGGAACCGGTTTATATCCCGAAACCTGTAGAGAGACCGCGCACCGAGATCATCTTCCGCGTGTCGAAATCCTTCCTGGAGTTCCCGGAACGCGGCGGTGAGGCACAAGTGACCGTGACGGCGGACGAGGGATGGAAAGTGACAGAGAGTCCGTCCTGGGTGAATGCCCAGCGCAAAGGCAATAACGTAGAAATCAAAGTGGCAGCCAACGAACGCTTCACGGCGCGTGAGGGTGATATCGTGCTGACCAACGACAATCATGTCGAACTGCGCGTGGTAGTAGCCCAAGAGCGCAACAGCGACTATATGAACCTGTCGGCACAACTGATTGACGATACCGAGGGTGACGGCGGACGCTATACCATCAAAGTGAACAGCAACAAGGCATGGAAGACCAATACCCTGCCCGGCTGGTGCACGACTGAAGCCAACGGCGAGAATCTGGTGATTCGTCTATCGGCCAACAAATCCGGCGTGACGCGCCAGACCGAGATAGAAGTGACGGCCATCAACTCCGTGCTGCCCAAGCAAGTGATTACCGTCAAGCAATCGCCTATTCATAACTACATCGTGATTAGCCCGAACATCATCACCTCAAGCGGGCGAAGCAGTATAGCGACCATCAAGGTGGAGAGCGACCAGACCGAATATCGCGTAGAGGGTCTGCCCTATTGGTGCTCCGTCAAGCAACAGACACCTACTTCGTTTATAGTCGAGATAGCGGATAACAGCGGCGGCGACAAACGTGAGGCACAAGCCAACGTAACCGTAGCCGGCGGCAAGAGTGATATCCTGATTATCCGTCAGGAAGAGCGTCTGAACTATATCAGCGTATCGCCGAAGATCATCACGGCCTCCGCACGCGGCGGCGTCATCACGGTGAACGTGAAGAGTAGCGGCCCATGGCGTGTAGTGAACATGCCGGACTGGTGTCAGGTGACGGAAGAGACGGATAACAGCTTCACCCTCTCCATCGGCGAGAACAAGACCGGTGCTCCGCGCCGCGTGTCCTTCTCCGTTTCCACAGGAGGCGTTCGCGAGAGTATCGAAGTGAAACAAGAATAAGATGAGACAACTAACCGAACAAGCACAACATATCGTTATCTTCACCCATATGGCGCCGGACGGCGACGCGATGGGTTCGAGTCTGGCGTTATGGCATTATTTGCAGAAGGCTACGGTCATCGTGCCGAATGCCTTTCCGGCTTTCTTGAGCTGGATGCCGGGTGCCGACAAGATACGCATCTACGAGAAAGAAGCGGAGGCATGCAATAAGCTGATTGAAGATGCGGACCTGTTTATCTGCACGGATTTCAACGACCCGAAACGAATCGGTCCGATGGGTGAGAAGATGCTGGCTAACCCGGCTAAGAAGATACTGATTGACCACCATCTGAATCCGGTGGATTTTGCGGATGAGGTGCACTCTTTCCCCGAGGCCTCTTCGTCCTGTGAGATAGTATATAGAATTCTTCGGAAGGATCTGAGTAATCCGAATAATCTGAATGTTGATATTGCTACTTGTCTGTACACGGGTCTGATGACCGACACCGGCAATTTCTCCTATAATAGTGCGCGATGCGAGTTATACGAGATTATAGCCGAACTTGTACGCGCGGGCGTGCAAAAAGAGCGCGTGTATGACGCGGTATTCAACCAGTATTCGACCGACCGGATGCGTCTGACGGGTTATGCGCTGTATCGCAAGATGCGTATCTATCCCGACTATCACTTGGCGCTCATCACGCTGGATGCCAATGAGCTGGATCGATTCCACTATCAGCAGGGTGACTGCGAAGGACTGGTGAACATGCCGCTGCAGATAGGTGATGTCTATTACTCCGTATGTATGCGGGAAGAACGCGCCAAACCCGGCACACCGAAATCACGCATCCGTATCTCCTTCCGCTCGCAAGGTGACCGTCCTGTAAACATCTGGGCCAGCGAGGTATTCCACGGAGGAGGCCATATGAACGCGTCCGGAGGTGAACTATTCGGCACGATAGAGCAAGCCGTGAGACTTTTTGAAGATACCTACAAAAAGTATTTGAAGATTTGAGATTTAAGATTTAATATTTAATATTTAAAGATATGAAAAAAACAATTGTATTGGTAACCGCAGCCGTGATGAGTCTGTGCATGCAGGCTCAGTCGGAAACGCTGATGACGATCAACGGCAAGGCGGTAAGTGCAGAGGAGTTTCTCTACATCTATGAGAAAAACAATCAAGCGGGAGCACTCGACCCCAAGACGATGGACGAGTACCTCGACATGTTCATCAATTTCAAACTCAAAGTGGCCGAAGCCGAAGCGCAAGGTATCGACACCACCGAATCATTCAAGAAAGAGCTGAAGGGTTATCGCGCACAAGCTACGCCGAAATACCTGCAGGACGAGTCCGCCATGGACAGTCTGGTAGAGATGAGTTGGCGTCACATGAGCAAGGACCGTCGTGCCGCGCATATCGCCATCCAATGTCCGATGAATGCTGACAGTGCCACGGAGGCTGCGGCTCTGGCAGAGATTAACCGTGCATACCAGCGTGTGGTATTAGGCAAGCCCGTGAAGGCAAAAGGCGCTAAAGGTATTCGCTATAAGACCGATCCGTTCCAGATGGTTGCACGCGACATGAGTACCGACCCGAGCGTACAGGAGACAGGCGGTGAGTTAGGATGGATCACTCCGTTCCGCTATGTCTATCCGCTGGAGGAAGCCGTGTATAACACACCGGTAGGTCAAGTGAGCAAGCCATTCCGCACCCAATACGGTTTTCATATCGTGCTGGTGGAAGAGGAGCGTGACCATCTGGAGGTCAAAGCCAGTCATATCATGAAGATGGTGCCGGTTGACAGCCTGGACGCTATCAAAAAAGCACAGATAGACAGCATCGCCAAGATTGTGACTCCGGAGAACTTCGCCGAAGTGGCAAAAGCCGAGTCGGACGACCATGGCAGTAGTGCCCGTGGCGGCGATCTGGGCTGGTTTGGCAAAGGTATGATGGTGAAGCAGTTCGAAGAGGCGGCCTTTAGTATGAAGAACGGCGAGATCAGCGAGCCTGTCCGTACGCAATACGGATGGCATATCCTGTATAAAGAGGACGAACGCGGTATTCAACCGCTCGATTCCATGCGCGCACAGATTCAACGTCAGGTGATGCGTGACGAGCGTGCAAAAGAGGCTGACAAGAGTTTCATCCGCAAGGCACGCGCCGAGTACAACCTGCCCGCCGAGATGAGCGATGCAGAGGTGAAAACCTATGTGGACGAGCATCTGGAGGAGAAATATCCGGACCTGCGTAACCTCGTTCAGGAATACCACGACGGTATTCTGCTCTTTGAGGTATCGCTCAAAGAAGTATGGGACAAGGCCGCTAAGGACACTGCCGGTCTGGAAGCCTATTTCAAAGCCAACAAAGACAAATACGTATGGGAGAAACCGCATTATAAGGGATACATCATCCAAGCCAAGAACGAGAAAGTGGCCAATGCGGCAGAGCGTATTATCAAGAATGCCGAGCGTGACTCCGTGGACAAATATATCGAGAGTCGTCTCAATACCGACAGCGTGAAGTACGTCAAAGTGCAATACGGCTTGTGGGAGATGGGTCGTAACAAACTCGTGGACCGCTTCGGATTCAAACTGCGCTATGCATACAAGCCCAATGCGGATTATCCGGTTGTACGCTGTGTCGGCAAGAAGCTGAAAGCCCCGGAGGCATGGGAAGACGAGAAAGGCAAAGTGACCACCGACTATCAGGATTATCTGGAAGCAGAATGGGTCAAGACCCTGCGTGAGAAATATCCGGTAAAGGTTAACAAAGAGGTCTGGGAGAAGATCAAGAAATAAAGGTGAGAGATTATAGGTGAAAGGTTATTGGAAAGCCATAGTTGTCATCGGAACCTGCGCCGTGTTGCTGGCGCTGAGTTATGTGTGGGTCGTTCGTTGGGATATGACGGACGACAAGCACTATAGTCTGAGTGAGGCGTCAAAGACCTTACTCAAACAGACCGATGCGCCGATAGAAGTGACGGTTCTGCTGGACGGTGACCTCAATGCAGGTTTCCGCCGCTTGCGCAAAGCCACGCTGGAGACGATAGAGGAACTGGATGTATATGCGGATATAAAGGTTAAAGGTGATGGGTTAAAGGTGAAAGGTGATGGGTTAAAGGTGAAAGGTGATGGGTTAAAGGTGAAAGGTGATTCGCTTGGCTTGTCTCCTATCGTCATTCATGAGCGTGAACAGAACGGCAAGACGGCCCAGACAACTGTATGGCCCTATGCGCTGATGGAGTATAAAGGCCGCAAGGCGGTGGTAACCCTGCTCAAGAACACCCGCGGCCTCAGCGGCGAAGAGAACCTGAATGCGAGTATCGAGCAGTTGGAGTTCGCCTTTATGGAAGCGCTTCATCTGCTGCAGCAGACCGAGACGCCACGTATAGCCATTCTGGAAGGACACGGCGAACCGGACGAGGCACATACCTATGACCTGATGTCGGCGCTCAGCAAGTATTTCCAAGTGGACCGCGGACAGATAGCCGGAGACGAGGTGGACGTACATATCCTCGACGGCTACAAGGCGGTAATCATCGCTAACCCGCAGACCGCTTTCAGCGATACCGAGCGCTTTGTGATAGACCAATATATCATGCGCGGAGGAGCCGTGCTCTGGGCACTCAACGGCGTACGTTTCAGCGAACAAGTGCTGCAGAGCGAAGGCTTCACGCCTATCCTACCCTTGGAGTTAGGATTAACGGAGATGCTATTCAGATACGGTGTACGCGTCAATCCGGCTTTGGTTCAGGACTTCCAGTGTCTGCCTATTCCGGTGAACGTCAGTTCCGACCCGAGCCAACCTAACCTGCAACCGATGCCGTGGACCTATGCACCGCTGCTGCTGACCAGTCAGGGTTCGCCTATCACGAAGAACATGGGACAGGTGATGAGCACGTTTGTCAGTCCTATTGACGCCGTGGGAGGCGAAGACGCTATCGAGAAACGTGTACTGTTAGCTACGAGCACCGCCAGCCGCGTAACGGCCACGCCGGGCGAAGTGAACCTGAGCGACATGAATCCCGACGTCAAGGCATTTGTCTATCAGTATGTACCGGTAGCGGTATCGCTGGAGGGTGTGTTTACCAGCGCTTTCGCGCATCGGATGATACCTGAAGGCGTGCAGACAGACGAAGCTATTCGTAAGACAGGACTCAAGACACGGCAAGTGGTGATCGGCAGCGGCAGTGTATTGTTGAACGAAGTGCAGAAGAACCAAGCGCTGCCGATGGGTTATGACCGCTACAGCGGCATGCAGTTCAGCAACAGGGACTTTATCAGCAATGCCGTGCTGTGGTTGACGGACAGCGAAGGACTGATCAGTCTGCGGGAGAAGACCGTAGCGCTGCAACTGCTCAATGACCAACGAGCGCATGAGAAACGCGCACAGATACAAACTATCAGCGTAGTGGTGCCGATCGCTATTCTGGCACTCATCGGTGGTATTGTATTTGTGATACGAAAGAAGAAGTATGAACAGAAAGTTTAGAGTTGAAAGATGAAAGTTGAAAGAAGTCTTATAGTTATTGCTCTATGTTTTTTATTCCTAGCACCGGTAGGGGCGCAGGAACTGTTGAATTATCCGTTGGATACGATCAACGGTGAAGAGGTGTATCGCTATCAAGTGGAGCGCGGTATAGGTCTGTACCGTATCGGCGTGAACTTCAACGTGGCGCAGAGTGAGATCATCCGTCTCAACCCGCAGTTACGAGAGCGCGGTCTGCATTATGCCGAGACACTGTTCATCCCGACAGGCAGAAAAGTGGTTAATGAGCCCAAGAAGCTTCAACCGCAAAAGGAAGAGATCGCTAAGACGGCAAGCATCATCATAAAAGAAGAGAAAATCAGTCCGAAAGAGGAGAAGGAGGTGGTTGACACGATTGTCCCGGCAACGGACACTCTTCCTGCAACTGCGACAGATACCATCGTGCCTGACACACGCCGTGTGGTTGAGTTGGCGCTGATGCTGCCTTTTGAGAGTCAGCAGACCAAACGCAGCGGTAATGCCGAGCGCATGATGGAGTTCTATCAGGGTGCATTACTGGCTTTGCATGATTTGCAGAACGACAGCACACTCTATCGTCTCCGTGTATACGACACAGAACGCAGCGAACGCAAAGTGCAGGCGTTGTGCGACAGTACGGAGTTAGATAGCGTCAAGGCCATCTTAGGTCTGGTCTATCCCATCCAGATAGAACGCATGGCGACATGGTGCGACGTGCATCAAGTGCCGTTATTCTTACCGTTCAGCGATGATATCGACTTGGCCACGCATCCGCAAGTGCTGCAATTCAACTCGACGGACCAGCAGGAAGCAGACAGTCTCTGCGCATGGCTGAAGGCACAGGGAGAGAATATCCATGTAGTCATGACGGAAGTGCGCGAGTCTGACCTCTCGAGTTCGATTCGTACGCTGCGCAAACAACTCAAGGCACATGGCATCAGTTATACCGGTTTGGCTTTACGCGACCTGATGAATGACAGTGCAGCTTATGCTTTGGATCCGACCAAAGAGAACCTCATTCTCCTGCATTCGGACCGCTATCAGCAGGTACGCGTGGTTATTCCGCATATCACCACATTACGCAATGTAGGTCACAATGTGCGTCTGATCAGTCAGTACGCCTGGCAGAAAGAGAATATCGACCTGCCGCAAGTCTATACATCCATCTTTACGGCAGAGACCAATCGTGACGCTTATGATGCGCTGTGGGCACAGTCGTATGCAGGCGGTCATGTGAGCGAGAGTCCGCGATATGACTTATTGGGATACGACCTGATGCGAGCTTTGGTTAACTGGCTGCAAGGCAAGCAAGAGACCGTCGGCATTCAGTCCGCCATTCAATGGAAACAAGTTCAACAAGGAGGTTATCAGAACGCATGCGTAAAAGTGCTTGCATATTAATCATGACGCTACTGACGCTGTGCGTGAGTGCTCAACCGAGGATGAGATCTCCGGAATACTGGGTAGGAGCACATGGCGGCGTAAGCGCAAGTACGGTGCTCTTCAACCCGACGAGAGACGGCATGTCACCCATTACGGATGCATGCGTCTTAGGCGGGAATGCAGGAGTGGTATTCCGCTTTGCTGCGCATAAATACTGCCATATCCAAATGGAACTGGATTATATGCATCGCGGATGGAAAGACAGTTACGGCACCAACAGTCTGCATTATGTCGAACTACCGATACTGATGAACCTCAATTTCGGCAGCGACCTATGCCGCTGGATCTTCAACCTCGGTCCACAGATAGGTTACTGCGTCTGGGAAGAGAGCGGCACTATCACCCAACGGTTCGATTGGGGATTAGCAGCCGGAACGGGATTCTACATCCGCACGAAGAATGCCGGTGTGTACGAATTTGAGATACGCTATGATTTCTCCTTAGGAAGCGTATTCGGCACAACAGTTACGGATGATTACAAGATGGCCAACCCGATGGACCTGAGTATCAACTTAGGCTGGTACTGGCCGATTAAGAGTAGAAAATACACAAAATAACACGATATGAAAACAAACTACGAAGTGCGTTATGCGTCAAACCCGACGGACGCAAAGAGTTATGACACGACACGTCTGCGCAAGGATTTTCTGATTGAGCGCGTGTTTGCACCCAATGAAGTGAACATGGTTTATTCGATGTACGACCGTATGATTGTAGGTGGTGCGATGCCTGTAGGCGAGACCTTGCTGCTGGAAGCCATTGATCCGCTGAAAGCGCCGTATTTCCTGACCCGCCGCGAGATGGGTATCTTCAATGTGGGAGGCAAAGGTCGTGTGATTGCCGGTGATGAGGTATTCGAACTGGATTACAAAGAGGCTTTGTATCTGGGTCGCGGAGACCGGGAGGTGAAGTTTGAGAGCGTAGATGCGAACAAGCCGGCTCTCTTCTATTTCAATTCGACGACCGCACATTGCTCCTATCCGAACAAGAAAGTGACAAAGGCCGATGCGGTAGTAGCGCACATGGGTAGTCTGGAGATGAGTAACGAGCGCGACATCAACAAGATGCTCGTGAACCAAGTGCTGCCTACCTGCCAGTTGCAGATGGGTATGACGGAGTTGAATACCGGTAGTGTATGGAACACGATGCCGGCACACGTACACAGCCGTCGTATGGAGGCGTATTTCTATTTCGAAGTGCCCGAAGACCAAGCGGTTTGCCATTTCATGGGCGAAGTGGACGAGACGCGTCATATATGGATGAAAGGCAACCAAGCCGTGCTGTCGCCGGAATGGTCCATTCACTCAGCTGCAGCCACTCATAACTACACCTTCATATGGGGCATGGGAGGCGAGAACCTCGATTACGGAGACCAGGATTTCAGCCTGATAACAGACCTGAAATAATTGGTAATTGGTTATTGGTAATTGGTAATTTGTATTGGTAATTGGTAATTTTATGAAGAATCTATTTTCATTGGAAGGCAAGAATGCTTGGGTAACCGGTGCGTGCTACGGTATCGGTTTTGCTATCGCCAAAGCGTTTGCACAGGCCGGAGCAAGTAATATCATCTTCAATGCCCGCAGTCAGGAAGCCATTGACAAGGCCTATGAAGCATATCATGCAGAAGGTATCACGAATGTTCATGGCTATGTATGCGACGTGACGGATGAAGTGGCAGTCAAGGCTCTTGTGGAGCAGATCCATGCTGAAGTAGGTCAGATCGATATCCTCGTCAACAACGCCGGTATTATCAAACGTATCCCGATGCATGAGATGAAACGCGAAGAGTTCCAGCAAGTGATAGACATCGACCTGGTGGCGCCGTATATCGTTTCGGCGGCTGTTCTGCCGGAGATGATGGCACGTCGGGAAGGCAAGATCATCAACATATGCTCGATGATGTCCGAACTCGGTCGTGAGACTGTCAGCGCTTATGCTGCTGCGAAAGGCGGTCTGAAGATGCTGACCCGTAACATCTGTTCGGAATACGGCGAGTATAACATCCAATGTAACGGTCTTGGCCCGGGATATATCGCTACGCCGCAGACTGCACCACTTCGTGAACCACAAGCCGACGGAAGCAAACATCCGTTCGATGCATTCATCTGCGCCAAGACTCCGGCCGGCCGCTGGTTGGATGCCGATGAGTTAGGCGGCACAGCGGTCTTCCTGGCAAGTCATGCTTCCGATGCCGTTAACGGACAAATCATCTATGTGGACGGAGGAATACTGGCTTATATAGGTAGACAGCCGAAGTAAAGGTGAAAGGTGAAAGGTGAAAGGTAAAAGATGAAAGATGAAAGGTGAAAGGATTATATTTTTTGCGCTTTGCGCATTGCTCTTTGTGAGTTGTCAGAAAGAAGTGGTGCAGCCCAAAGTGTACGGACGATTCGTTCCCGAGCGGAAAGATGACTTCGCATGGGAGAATGAGTTCGCGGCTTTCCGCATGTACGGTCCGGCATTACGTCCGGAGAATCCGAGTAACGGCGTGGACCTATGGTTAAAAGCCGGTCCTGAACTGGTAGTGGACAGTTTTTATTATCGCGAGCACAAACTGGGTCTGCCGTATCACATCAACTACGGGAAAGGTCTCGACTGCTATAAAGTGGGACACACTTGCGGCGCCGGAGGATTAGTCGTGATAGCCAATGACCAGACCTATATCGGCGGTGCTTACGACCGTTGGGAGATTATTGAGCAGACGCCGGATATGTTCATCTTCAAATTGGAGTATGACAGTCTGGCAGTGGACGGACATATTCTTCACGAGTCCATCACCATTACTGCAGAAGCCGGTTCGGCTATGAATCAGGCGAATGTGGTCTTGACGGGTGATTATGAGGGCGAGTTACTGGTCGGCGGCGGCATTTACATGCACGATACCATTGACCATTTTGAGGTCTATGACAAAATCGGCATGATTTTCTACGAAGAGGATGCGCTGAGCGACAAGACAGCAGCTCAAATGAATTATGACTATAACGGCAGTACGTCGCAAGGACGCATTTATATCACCGTGCAGACACCGGATGCCACGGTAACGGATATCCAAGACGGTAATCTGATAGCAGTCAAGCCGTACACCTTAGGTGACACATTAACGTATTATTTCGGGGCGACCTGGAGTGAGTATAAAGGTGATAGGTGAGAGGTTATAGGTTAAGGTTATGACGTATTTGATTCTTCGGTTGGCGACATTAGGTAACGTAGCGATGACGGTTCCCGTTATTGCTTCGCTCAGTCGTCGCTATTCGAATGACCGATTCGTTGTCGCAAGCAAGAAAGATTTGGCATCCATGTTCGCCTCGATGCCGAACGTCGAGTTCCGGGAAGTGGACAACCATATTGACTGGAAAGGAATCTTTGCCCTCTGGCGCAGTTGGCGAGATGAGATAGATGGTGTCATTGACCTACAAGACTTACCTCGCACGCGCGTTTTTGACGCACTTATGTGGCTGAGTGGGAAACAGGTAACGAGAGTTCATTACGGGCGTTTCCGCAAGCACTTGATCACAAAGTTAGGCATATGCAAGCACACCTTACCGACCGAGTTTGACCGCTATCGCGATGCTTTCCGGCGGGCAGGATTGGAGACGGATGAAGCCTTCGAAGCCATTCCGACTAACAGCGCGGCGGCCAAGAAAGTGAAAGAGCGTTTCGGCGATAAAGACGGACGATGGATAGGCTTGGCGCCTTTTGCCAAATCGCGGTCAAACATGCTCCCATACCGCGTGACCAAAGACATCATCGAGATACTGATTAAAGACAAGCACACATATATCTTCCTCTTCGGCGCAGGCGAGGTAGAATGCGAGATGTTACGCCAGTGGGCGACCGTCTTCCCGCGGACGATAAGCGTAGCGGGTTGTCTGAAGTTGAAAGAAGAACTGGAACTGATGCGCATGCTGGACGTGATGATATGTATGGACAGCGCCAACCAGCATCTATCGAGTCTGGTCGGGCTTCGTGCCATCAGCGTATGGTGCGCCACGCATCCCATGATTGGTTTCGCCGGATGGAAACAGCGTCCGGACGATATTATCCAACGGCATGATTTGCAATGCCGACCGTGCACATGTCACGGAACAAACCATTGTCGGTACGGCAATTATGCCTGCCGACAAATAGAAGCAGAAACAATAGTAAAACAGATATGAGTAAAATTATTTCATTAGCAAACCAGAAGGGAGGCGTCGGTAAAACGACCACTTCCATTAACTTAGCAGCAGCCTTGGCCAAACAAGGCAAGCATGTATTGCTCATTGACGCTGACCCGCAAGCGAACACCTCATCCGGTCTGGGTGTGGAGATTCGTGAGTTGGACAACACGATTTATGAATGTTTGGTCAACGGCGTCAACCCGCATTCAGCTATCGTACACACCAATGCGAAGAACCTTGACATGATTCCGAGTCATATTGACTTGGTGGGCGCGGAGATTGAGATGCTCAACATGGAGCACCGCGAGCAGTTATTAAAACATATCCTTGAGCAGGTACGCGATGAGTATGACTATATCCTGATCGACTGCAGTCCGTCGTTAGGCTTGATCACAGTCAATGCATTGACAGCCAGCGACAGTGTGATTATTCCGGTACAATGCGAGTTCTTCGCACTGGAAGGCATCGCCAAGTTGCTGAACACCATCAAGATCATCAAGTCCAAACTCAATCCGGCATTGAAGATAGAAGGGTTTTTGCTGACGATGTTTGACAATCGTCTGAGATTGAGCAATCAGGTATACGAAGAAGTGAAACGCCATTTCGGCGACTTGGTGTTCAACACCGTCATCTCGCGTAACGTCCGCCTCAGCGAAGCTCCTTCGCATGGTGTGTCCGTACTCGAATATGACTCCAGTTCGAAGGGAGCAAAGAATTATACGGCATTAGCAAAAGAATTAATAGCACGAAATAAATGAAAAAGACAGGTTTAGGACGAGGTTTAGATGCGCTAATCGACACCTCGCATGTAGATACCAATGGAGGTAGTTCGATTTCCGAGATCGAACTGAGTGCCATTATGACCAACCCCGATCAGCCGCGTCGCACTTTCGACGAAGAAGCGCTGCAGGAGTTATCGGATTCGATTCGTGAGCACGGTGTCATCTCGCCTATCACGCTGCGTGACAATGGCGACGGCACGTATATGATCATCGCCGGAGAGCGTCGTTACCGCGCCAGTAAGATGGCCGGTCTGGATCGTATTCCGGCCTATATCCGTACGGCGAAGGATGAGCAAGTGATGGAGATGGCGCTCATCGAGAACATCCAGCGTGAAGACCTGGATGCCATCGAGATTGCCTTGGCTTACCAACGTCTGATGGATGACTACAACCTCACGCAAGAGCGTATGTCGGAACGTGTAGGCAAGAAACGTGCGACTGTAGCAAACTATCTGCGTCTGCTCAAACTGCCCGCAGAGATTCAAGTAGGCATCAAGGAGAAGAAGATTGACATGGGCCACGCCCGCGCTATTCTGGCTACTCCGTCCGCAGAGCGTCAGTTGGCATTGTATCAACGTATCTTGCGCGAAGGTCTATCCGTTCGCAAAGTGGAAGAACTGGCACAAGAGGACAAAGCCGAAAGCAAAAAGGCAAAAGTCAAGAGTGTCAATCCGTATGCTTCGTTAGAGAGAGAACTATGCATCTCGAGCGGATTGAATGTAAAGGTGCAGAACGGCAAAGTGATTATCGCCTTTAGTTCCGAAGAAGAATTGGAACGTATCGCACAGCGTTTAGTTTGAGACGGTGGCTATTCATAGTACTGATGACCCTCTCGCTGCCGGTCATGGGGCAGCAAGACAGTGTCTATTTCCATAAACCGGATGCGCTCAAGGCGGTCTGGTTAGGTGCTATCGTGCCCGGAGCCGGACAGATATACAACAAGTCCTACTGGAAACTGCCGATCGTGTACGGAGCGTTCATGGGATGCGGATATGCTATCAATGTGATGCAGAACCGATACAGCGGCTATAAAAAAGCATATCTGGATCTGTATAATGACAGGCAGGCAGGAACAGTGAGCGAAGACCCGAGCAAGAGTTATATCGCTGTTCTGCCCAACGGCTATACGCTGGAGAGAGTTGGAGGTGCTGAGAAATGGCAGAGTACGCTCAATAACCAGCAGAGCACTTATCGCCGGTACAGAGACTATTCCATTTTAGCAACCGTTCTGGTTTATGCACTGAGTCTGATAGATGCCTACGTCGATGCACAGTTATTCGATTATGACATCTCGCCGGACTTGACACTCAATGTAGAGCCACAGATTTATTATGATATGCAGCACCAACAGAGTGCAGAAATTAAATTAGCTATACAATTTTGAAAAAGATATTTTTAACCATAGTATGCTGTTTGGCCATCGTTGCCCATGCGCAAGAGGCAGTATCGGATAGTGCCGCTGTGGACAGCATGTCCGTGGAGTCGCTGGAACTGGTTCCGCTACAAGTGGCGGACAGCAGCGTATTAGAAGACAGCATTGCATTGGCCGATACTATCATCGTGCCGATCCGACCTTTCTATGAGTTATGGAATGACAGTGACCTGACGGACCTTGAGATGCGTGCGTTGGACTGGAGTTTACAATGGTTAGACACCACCGATTGCATTGCATTGCACGATACGACCACCCTTCCCGACTCGGTTTATAAGGCACGTTTACAGGCTCTACCATGCGTTGTAGAGTTGCCGTACAACGAGCGCGTGCAAGCATTCATCCTACGTTACGTCAAACGCAGTCCGAAGCAGGTGGCTCGTCTCATGCGCATGAGCGAGTATTACTTCCCGATTTTTGAAGAAGCATTGGGACGTTACAACCTGCCCTACGAACTGAAATACGTACCCATCATCGAGTCTGCGCTCAATCCGATGGCTCGTTCTCATGCCGGTGCGGCGGGCTTATGGCAGTTCATGCCGGCAACCGGTAAGTTATTCGGCCTGGAGATAAATTCCTTAGTGGACGAGCGAATGGATCCCATCAAGTCCACAGAGGCGGCATGCCGGTTCTTAAGCAGCATGTATCATGTGTATCACGACTGGAATCTGGTCATTGCCGCCTATAACTGCGGAAGCGGAAATGTGAACAAAGCCATCCGCCGTGCAGGAGGCAAACGCGATTTCTGGTCCATCTATCCCTATCTGCCGCGCGAGACACGCAACTATGTGCCGATTTTCATTGCTGCCAATTATGCAATGAACTACGGTCAAGAACACGGTATATGCAAGGCGCCGATAGAGAAAGTGATGATTACGGATACTATCTGCACTACGCAACGCATGCACTTGGAACAAGTGAGTAAGAATCTGGGCGTCTCTATGGAGGAGTTGCGTCGTCTCAATCCGCAATACTCACGTGATATTCTCCCGGGCGGCAGTATGTATACGCTCTGCTTGCCGGCAGACAAAGTAGGACCGTTCATTGACCAGCAGGACAGTATTCTGGCATATAAAGCGGACAGTCTGATCAATAACCGCCGCGCAGAGATTGACATGGCGAAAGTGACTTCCGTCAGTGGTGCATATCGTGTGAATGGTGTGACCTATTATACGATTAAGAACGGAGACAGCCTCAGCGCTATTGCCAAACGATTCCATTGTACCGTGAAACAACTCAAGCAATGGAACGGTCTGAAGAGCGATAATATCCGTGCCGGCAAGAAATTGAAGATTTGCAAATAATGGAAGAGGCCGAGAAAATATACTACTCGCTACGCGAGACTGAGTTGGAAACGGGTATTCCCGCTTCTACGCTTCGCTATTGGGAGAAACAGTTCGAGGAACTCAGTCCCCGCAAAGACGGTCATGGCAATCGTTATTATACCCGTGCGGACCAAGAGATCATCAAACGGATTAAATATATCCGTGACGAACTGAAGATTACCCGCATCGAGGCCATCCGCAAAGAGCTGAAAGGCAATGAGAAGAAGTCCGATGAGCGTCAAGCCGCTTTGGATATCTTACTGCGTGTCCGTGAGGAATTATGTGAAATTCGTAAAATGATTAAACAATGAAAATAGATTGGAAGAAAATCGCACCTTATCTGGTGGCATTAGTGGTGTTTGTAGGCTTTGCCGTGATTTACTGTTCTCCTATCCTGGAAGGCAAAGTAATTTATGCCGGTGATACCAACAACTGGCTCGGAGCTGCACATCAAACGCAGGAATATACCAAAGCCACGGGAGAATCATGTTGGTGGACCGGTTCCATGTTCAGCGGCATGCCGACGTATCAAGTAGATCCTCATATTCCTTCGCACAAGGTATCGCAGGCATGGATACGCAATACATTACATCTCGGGTTGGAAGACACGATGGGTATTATCTTCGGCTATCTGCTTGGTTTCTATATTCTGCTCCTTTGTTTTGGAGTGAACCCTTGGCTGAGCATTGTAGGTGCATTTGCTACCGCACTCAGCACCTATTTCTTCATCATCATTCCGGCAGGCCATGTTACCAAAGCCGTTGCCTTAGGTTACTTACCGGCACTGATTGGTGGTATTCACCTTGTTTTCCAGAAAAAATACTGGTTCGGCATTCCTATTTTACTCATTTTTGGCATGACTGGTATCGTTATGCATCCGCAGATGACATACTACGTAGCCATGCTGGCGGGTGTTATGACGATTGCAGAAGTAGTAATGCTTGGCATTAAAAAAGAATGGAAAACCATCGGCACTGGCATTGCAATCTGCATTGCATGCCTTGCGTTATTGATTGGAACCAAGATCTGCTATCTGTCCATTAATAGTGAATACATCAAAGAAACCATGCGTGGTGGTCACAGCGAGTTAACCAAACAAGCGCAAGACAAGCCGGCAGAAGGACTGAATATCAAATATGCCACGGATTGGAGTTACGGCAAAGGCGAGACCATGACGCTGCTCATCCCTAACTGGGAAGGAGGTGCCAGCGGTTACGACTTAGGCAAGGACAGCCAACTGAGTCAAGCCATGCGCAAGCAAGGAGTGTCTAAACGCGATGCAGAGAACTTCTGCAAAAGCGCACCTACCTATCGCGGTGAGAAGATGTTCACGAGCGGTGCAGTCTATGTGGGAGCCATTGTATGTTTCCTCTTCCTGCTCGGCTTGCTCATCGTGCCCGGTCCGTATAAATGGGCATTGCTCTTCGCAACGCTCATGTCCATCTTCCTATCCTGGGGAAAGAATATGATGTGGCTCACGGAACTGTTCTTCAACTACTTCCCGATGTATAATAAGTTCCGCGCCGTGGAGTCTATTCTCATTGTGGCGGAGATCACGATGCCGCTCTTAGGATTCATGGCGCTTCAGCGCATTGTTAACAAAGAGATTGAATGGCCAAAACTGCGAACGAACCTGTTTATCGCCGGAGGTATCACTGCCGGTATCTGCCTCTTCGCTGCGCTCTTTGCCGGTGGCTTTGACATGACCAGTAGTTTTGATGCGCAATGGAAAGGACAAGTACCGCAGTGGCTCTATGATGCTATTCTTGACCAGCGCACCGCGATGCTCAAAGCCGATGCATGGCGTAGCTTGCTGTTTGTTGTCCTCGGCTTTGGATTAATCTTCTGGTATGCATGGAAAAAAACAATCACCAATCACCAATCACCAATCACCAATTCAATATTATATGCCGGTCTCGCCGCATTAATATTGATTGACATGGTTCCTGTGAACAAGCGCTTCTTCAACAATAACAACTTTGTCAAACCGCGTGAGGCGAATAACTATTTCGCGATGCAACCTTGGGAGGAACAGATTCTCCAAGACGAGAGTCTCGACTACCGTGTGCTGAATTTGAACACTAACACCTTCAACGACGCGCGCACCAGCTATCGCCTCAAATCCATCGGAGGATACAGCGCTGTGAAATTACGTCGCTACCAAGACCTCATTGATGAGCATATCAGCCAGATGAATTGGAGTGTGCTCAACATGCTCAACACCAAATATATCATCACACGTCAAGGTGTTTATCCGAATCCTGATGCGATGGGCAATGCATGGTTTGTCAATGATGTACTCTTTGTACCGACGCCGGATGATGAGAGTGCGGCCTTGAAGACCTTAGACCTCAGCAAGACGGCTGTGGCGGACGAGAAATTCCGCGATGTGCTCACCTGTGAGCCGCAGCCGAGTGCAGAGGATAAGATAACATTGGTAGAATATACACCCAATAAACTCTCCTACACTTCTAACTGCGCAAGCAACCGAGTGGCTGTCTTCTCGGAGATCTACTATCCGCATGGATGGCATCTCTATGTAGACGGCAAAGAAATAGAACTGGGCCGCGTTAACTATGTCCTCCGCGCAGCCGTTATTCCGGCAGGAGAACATACGATAAAGATGGAATTTGTCCCGGATGCTTTAGCTTGGGACAAGTTAGGTTATACGTTGGTAATATTGGCAATTCTGCTTAGTATCGTGTTATTGAGTTGGCCTTTATGGAAATCTATAGTTCCACAGTCAAAGCCCGCTCAACAATAGGAGCCATATCGTAGTATTTATACTCCGCCAAACGGTCGCCGAAGAGAACATCCTTTTCTTTGGCGGCTAATTGTTTATATTGCTCGGCCAACTGATTGTTGCGCTCGTCATTCACGGGATAATAGGGCTCCATTCCCTCTTTGTATTCCGTACTATACTCTTCGCTTACAACCGTCTTGGGCACATCATATACTCCTGGCCCGAACATCTCAAAATGCTTATGCTCGATAACGCGCGTATAGGGTTGTTCATGCGAGGTGTAATTGATGACGGCATTGCCCTGATAATTGGGCATATTCTCAATACGGGTCTTGAAAGAAACCGTACGCCAATCTAATTTCCCAAGGTTATAACCAAAATACTCATCTATTTGCCCTGTATAGATTAGCTTGTCCGCTATTTCGCGCCAATGATCCTTGTATTCTTTGAAGAAATCACAATTGGTCTGTGTATCCACACCTTCCAACAGTGCATCAATCAGTCGGTTATATCCACCCTCCGGAATTCCTTGGTATTTATCATTGAAATAATTATTGTCAAACACAAAGCGAACCGGCAGACGCTTGATAATAAACGCCGGTAACTCTTTGCAGTCGCGTCCCCACTGTTTCTCCGTATATTCTTTGATTAGTTTTTGGAATATATCTTTCCCCACCAGACAGAGTGCCTGTTCTTCCAGATTTTGTGGTTCGCGTCCGTTCAGTGCAGCAATAGCCTCTGCCTTTTGCTCATTTATGCGCGCCTCCGCCTGTTGCGGCGTCTTCACGTCCGGCCACATCTGGCAGAAAGTGTTCATGTTAAACGGCAGATTATACAATTCTCCGTGATAATTAGCTATTGGACTATTGGTGTAGCGGTTAAACGGCACGAAACGATTTACGAAATCCCACACCTCTTTATTATTTGTATGGAAGATATGCGCTCCGTATTTGTGCACATTGATTCCCTCCATCTTTTCGCAATACACATTGCCGCCTAAATAGGGACGACGATCTATCACCAGGCATTTCTTGCCTGCTTGATGTAAACGATAGGCACAAGTTGCTCCAAAAAGCCCGGAGCCCACTATGAGATAATCGTACTTTTTCATATCACCCGACAATGTTATTTCGTTTAGCATAATAGCGAAGGATACAAGTGGAAGTCTTCGGACATTTATGGCATATATAAAGTAAAACCTTCAGCGGCATTTTACCTTTCACATACACATTTTGCTTATAGTCCGGCACCTCCGTCAATAGCGTTTGATATACTTCCTCAAATACTTCTTTCTTCGGTTCTAAGGCATTGACTACGTAGTTAACCAGCGTGGACACATACCCTTTCTTGATATACAAAAAGTCTATTTCAGGCTTAAACGATTCATATACGCCTTGTTCTTTGGCATATGCCATCAGCTTGGAGAATACTGTCAGGCGCTTCTTGTATTTCACACTGTCTTTTGTCGTGCACACCGATCCCGGACGAATCAAATAATGATAGAATGGTGCATCTACTCGCGCTATTGACTTCGCAGTCATCAGCGCACAGGCCAGGAAGAAACTATCATCCGCACTCCGATCCTCCGGATAGCGAATAGCACGTTCCGCCACCAACTCACGTTTATAGATGAATGTCCAGAAATAGCTCACATAGTGCGTCAAGAAGAATGCTCGTTTCTCGTGCGTAAACTCTCCTTCCTCCACATCCGGATTCGTTAATATCTGCGATGGCGTATTGTCCAGGTAATCCTTACTTGCCTGACACATACACAGATCCGTTCCGCCTTGCTCTTTAGCGCGGTTATACATACGCTCGAACATATCCGGCTCTATCCAGTCATCCGGATCGACGAATGCTATGTACTCGCCTTTGGCCTCGGGAATAGCATAGTTGCGCGCCATACCGGCACCCAGATTATGTTCCGGCGTCAAAATGCGGAATTGTTTCTCACGCGGATGTCCTTTGATAGTCTGCTTGAGCAGTGCAATACTATTGTCCGGTCCTCTATCGTCTACAAAGAGAAACTCTATCTCTTGTAGCGTTTGCGCCAAGAGCGACTCTGTACATTTGACGATGTAATCAGCCACGCCGTAAACGGGCAGAATAACGGATACCTTAATCATAGATTTTCGAGTAGTGTTTTCCATTGTTTAGCTATATTTTCGCGTGAATACCGCATACAATCCTTACGTGCATTATCAGATAAGCGTTGCAATTCTTCAGGATTATTCATCAACGCTTGCAACGCACGAGCATATCCATCTATATCCCCTTCCGGTATAATGACTCCATTCTTGCCGCTATCAATAATATCATGCACGGCGCTGTAACTATCAAATGCAATCGGCACACATCCGCATTGCTGCGCTTCCATCAAGGTCATGGGCCATCCTTCATAAGCGGATGTCATCATAAATATACTTGCACGCTCATAATAGGACAAGGGATTTTGTATTCCTTCAAACGAGACATTCTGTAATTGCAGCGTTTGGGCAAAATGTTTATAATAATTCATATCCTCCCCATCACCGACAATATATAGATGCCAATCAGGCGGACAAGCTTTCTTCCATATTTGCAAAGCCGTTTTTACGCGTTTGGCACGTTCCTCTAATCGAGCGACAAGAATAACCTCTTTTTGTTTATCTTTCCGCGATAATTCTTCCATCGGGAAAGATAACATATTATGTATTACGGCATAGTGATTCGGTTCTCCATTTACAAATTGGTCGTACAACTGGATATAGTTGTCGGAAAGCAGTACCACTTTATCTGAATTGTTGTATGGCATTTGATATTTACCCGCCACCATTTTCTTTGCCACGGACGGAAGCACCATGGTTAATATCTGGATGAGTGCCTGCTTGCATGCTGCGGATTTATTCTTCCCTTTTACCAATCGATGCCACAATACATCTGCGTCAATTGGTTTCAACTCAAAGGAAGGCATTGTATGATAAACGAAGAGCAGTTTTACTCCGTGACATTGATTAGCGGCTTCCTTTAATTGAGGCATCAATTGATTAACCCGCGCATCCGAACCTTGTGCGATTACCACGTTAATGGCATTCCCTTTAATATAAGCTGCTATTTGTTCTACTTGGTCCTTTTCACTCAAACATACCTTCCCCTCGAACACTCCCTCGGTTGTTTGTCCTAACACATTCTCTTGCGTATAGAGCGAATAACAGTGCATACCATATATATTCCGCAATGCTTCCGCCACGGCATACGTAATCCGCTCTATTCCTCCGATCAACGGATAGACGTTTTTATTGGTTACAAATAGAATGTTCATGACTTATTCGTCTAAAAAGGTTATCTCCGCCAAATGAGTTATTCGTTTATCCTCCGGCGGTATTTGCATGTAGTCGCCAAAAAGTGCTGTCAAATAAGCATCCGGATTATGCGGAGCCATGACCTTATAACCCTCAAAATCTATCTCACGTAATGGAAATATATCACTCTCAGCGATATGATTGTATGACAACCAACCATACGTATGCCCCCATTGATGGGAGTGAAACAACTTGGTCCATAATCGACAAAATCCTGCGCATAATATAGACGGAAGATAGCAAATATACCCCAACAACTTTTCTATAAAACGATCACTATAATTATGTATTCCTCGGATACAACGCAAGTATACAAAATCAATGATACCTTTCAATTTAAACGGCACCACTTCCTCCATTGGAATTAGGTCTATATATATTCCTCTCTCTTTATATAGTTCAGAATGAGGCTCTTCAAAAATAGACTTTTTGTCTCGCACCTTGCAAATTAATGTGGTATAATTCCAATCTGTCGTTACATCTTGATAACAGAGATTTTCCGGTAATTCTGCTTGTAGGATTTTGCGGATACGAGGGACGTCTGACTTACGCACATTGATATCCAAATCGTCATCCCACGGAATAAATCCACCATGCCGCACGGCGCCAAGCAACGTGCCTCCATCAAGCCAATACTCAATACTATGCTTGCGGAAAATCTTATCCACCACAAGCAAAATATCCAGCATTCGCATTTGAGCCTTGCGAAGCGTTGAACCATCCGGATTATATTTCTTCCGTAAATCTTCCATTATTTGTTTTCTTCTCTCAATCGGACTAATGTCTCGTTAATCAGTGTGCTACTCGTTCCCTTTGTGTATGGGAAATAGACAACTTCCGCACCCACCTCTTTCAAGTCGGCCTCAATCTTGTTCCATTTGTCTGTACCTTTCCAGTCATCGCCGACAAACATCACGTCAAAGTGGTATTTCTTCCAAGCGCCAAGCTTATCCATATTCTCCTGTGTCACCACTTCATCTACATACTTGATGGCACCTACGATCTCCTTGCGCTCCTCAAACGGAATGACGGAACGCTTACCCTTATATTCCACCAAATCATCCGTCGAAACGCCAACAATCAAATAATCGCATTGTGCTTTAGCCTTACGCAGCAGATTCAAATGTCCTATATGGAACAAGTCATACACACCTGTCGTGTAACCTATCTTCAGCGGCTCATGCATATTCAGGAACTGCTCCAAGCAATACAACAACCACTTCTGATTACCTGTCAGCGATGCCATGTCTATATCCCTTCTAAATTCCGGACGCGTCGGGCCTTGCCAATCTTTAAAATAGATATCTACCGGACGAGGCATCGGAGTCTTTTCCGGGATAGGAATCTCCGGATAACACATATGGAAGAGTTCGCGAATCAAGTATTTCGACTCGCCACTACGCACACGTTTCAAATCCAGCGGATCTGCCATTTTAACCATTCCCGAAGGATCAAAGAACGGTGTATATTTCATTCCTGCCGTAATAAATGCATTACAATACGAAGCACTCGATTCATGCGCAAAGATCTCGTCT
Source organism: Paludibacteraceae bacterium (assembly GCA_017507715.1). Lineage (GTDB taxonomy): Bacteria > Bacteroidota > Bacteroidia > Bacteroidales > Paludibacteraceae > Colicola. The sequence goes on from JAFWAK010000030.1 coordinate 23,491, forward strand.
TGGAATCGCAAGAAATCAATCTTGTCATTCGGCAGACGAAAACGCTCATATACATCCAGCATCGACACCGGCTCACGCAGCACTTTCTTCGGATCTACAAACGTATAAAAATCAACCCATTCATCAAAATCCCAGTCCTTGGATAGCATCTTATCCATTCCTCCGAATACCAAATCACTACCATCGGCAGCCACCATCATCTCCACACCATCCTTCTTGGCCTGCAACGCAGCCTCCATGATTTGCGGTTCGATAGAATGCACAGGAGCGCCTTTCATCTTCATCAACGCAGGAAGATTCTTTTGCACCACCTCCCAGTTGATATCTACATAATGCAGATTTAGTTTATATTTCTCAGCATACAACTTTGCACGCTCCATATCTCCGGTCGAAAAGGTCGCATCCAGAAAACGGAAAGTATAAGCATCTGTTCCGGGCTTCATACATGCTGCCAAACAAGCGGAATCCATTCCGCCGGAAAGCATAATGCCAAGTTTGACATCTTTTTGCTTCTCGGCAAACATTTCGGTATAAGCTTTCTTGATGTCAGCCGCAGTATGCACCAGCACCTTCTTTTCTTCCGGATAAGGCATATCGCCTGTATGGTGCAAACCCTCATAAAACTCCTTATTCGAGTCCTCAATATAACGGAACGTCAAAAAGGAACTCATGCAATAATTCTTATCTACCATAATATCGCGTTTTTAATATTTCTGATTTGTATCTGTTAAACCCTTCCAAATAATGGAAGCCAACGATTGGTTTTGCGGTTTGTATTCCTCTCCACTAAGAATTAACTTCTCCACTTTCAACCTCCGCAACTCCTTAACTGGTACGTCATACGGGTTCTCCGACAAAATCACCATATCAGCAATCTTACCCGTCTCCAATGTACCACGCTCTTTCTCGTCAAACGTAGCGAAACAACCATTATACGTCAACATTCGCAATGCCTCATATACGCCAACCGACTGACTTGGGTTCGTATGATTACAAGCTCTGTACACCCAATCTATCGGGTCTGGATTCGTACATGGAGCATCGCTTCCTTGCCCTACAACACAACCCTTTTCCACAAATGTCTTAACAGGATTGAGTTGCGAGTTGCGCTCTTTGCCCAAAATGCTCTCCGTATACTCAGGCGGCTCTTGACGCCAGTTATCAAAGGCCGATTGCATCAATAGATTGATATGATACTTCGCGCAAATATCTATTCCGTCCTTCGTCGGCAGACAAGCGTGAATAATTCCGTGACGATGGTCTTCTCGCGGGAAATCATCCAAAGCGGCTTTTAATGCCTTAGTGGCTTGTTCAAATGCCTTGTCTCCTATCGCGTGCATCTCTATCTGCAATCCCATTCGATTCGCTTTCTTGCAGAACTCAATCACTTTCTCATCCGTATAATACAGCACGCCAAAATTGCTCTTATCATTCTCATAAGGCTCAATCATAGCTGCGTCTTGCGAACCGTAACAACCATCCAATGCGCACTCAAAGCAGCCTCCTATTCGCGGCAACTTGCGGCTGGTTGCAACATTGGTATCCATTGACTGAGGGAAAACACGAATTTGGAAACCATGTTGGACACTCTTCGCGAATAGTTTCTCAATCGTAATATCTGCGTTCAAAGGAAAACCAACTCCGCTCACTGTGTGAATCATTCCGATACCCTTCGAGGCCTCATAGTCCACGGCTTTCTGCATGTTACGAATCATCTGCGGAATGGAAACAGAATTAGAGATATAATCCGACACCGCAAAGAATGCTTCTTGATTCATCTCACCGCTTTCCGGATGATAGCCACGCAACTTGCTCAATTTCTTTTCCAATTTCTTAAGCAATGGTGTATTGACAACACATGCATGCCCGTCATATTTAACCAACATCATCGGTCGATCAGGACACACACTGTCTATCTCTTCTCTTGTTATCAATCGTCCTTCTTTCACGGAATATGGCGAGGCACCAAATGCGATCAAAGACTTCTCATCAGTACTCTCCACAAAAGTCTTAATGGCCTTTATCATCTCCTTGTTAGAAGTGATATCCATCACATTCAGTCCCGCATGAAAGATACCGAAAGAAGCAAAATGTTGATGTGTATCCACGAAAGATGGAAGAAGTGCTTTCTTGCCCAATTCAACTTTCTCTGCATTTGCATACTCCTCTGGACACTCACTGCCCACATACACTATTCTTCCTTTATCTTCTATCAGATACTCACAGATAGTGTTATTTGCATCTACCGTCAGTATGTAACCATGATAAACCTTCATATCTCCTATATTTTTCTTCTAATAAGATTTTGTATTAGCCATATAATGTTATTCTCGTGGTGAGATTGGCTTTATGTTATGCTTATGTTATGCTTATGTTATGCTTTTGGAAGGACGGAGTTACATAAATTCATCAGTTCTGCCACTTTGCCATCGCGGTCGGATTTGGCTTCGCGAAGGAAGCGTGTCAAGAGGTACTGATAGAGGCTTGTCTGACCTCCGTCGGCTTTCTGTTTTTCGAAATCCTCCATATACGGCGCTGACAATTCAGGGTCTTTGGCTATTTTGGATGTCAGTTTCACTATCTGCCCGAAGCCCGAGTGCAGTTTTTTCTCCTTGGCGGTGAACTTCTGGCGAGGGTTGACCAGCTGCACGGCAAACTGTTTCCCGTTCCGCTTGCGGAAATAGATATCGTCCCTGCTCGCCAACTTCCCGTGAAGACCGTCTATTCCGTTACTTAATTCTACGTCTGCCATATTTATCCTATTGTTTTCAAAAGTTAATCGCAAATCTCACGGATGGCGCCTTGGCCGCCCGGGGTGTGGAGGACGCGGATGCCATGAACGGAAAGCACTTCGGGGCGGGCGTTCGGCGGACAACAAGGATAACCCACCCCACTCGGCGATGCAATCGATGATGTCCTGACGCGTCTTCTGCTGCACACCGGTCTTCCAATCGTCGCCGTGCACCACGTAGTCAGGTTTTAACTCGCGGAGGTTCGGACGGTAGTCGAGTGTCGTCTGCGGCACTACGGCATCCACGCCTTTGAGGTTACTAACGATAAGCGCACGTTGATCATAATCAAGGTACGGCAAGCGCTTGTAACTGGCAATCGCCGCGTCGGTGAGCACACCTACCGTCACACGACCTAATTTAGCCGCCTCATGGATGATGTTCAGATGTCCCGGATGAATGATATCCGCGGACATACCTACGTATACTTGAATTTGCCTTTTTTTATTTTGCATATCTTTCTCCTATATTTTCTCTTCTATTTATTTTTTTTTATTCGTTCAATTACTATATTGCACCAGTCGGTTAATTTGTTCTCTACGGGTTTGGTTATTACAATACGGAGAGGATCGAAACAAAGGACTCCGATAAAATACACAACAAAGATCGCAGACACAATAAGCCACGCCAGTGCAGGGTGGTTTTCTGCATATATGTTTGTCAAATTGCCGTACCATGCCGAACGTATCCAAACACTTGTGTGTACCAAATAAACAGCAAAGGCTCCTTTGGCTAACCAATTAATGGTCTTGCTCTCAAATCGAACAGTCGTAAAGAATAAGAATATTACTATCGAGTTAAATAAAGACCACAAATTGTTTCGCGACAAAAATGTACACGACTTTACAAGATGCAGATAATTATCATTGAATATCCATACGAGCGCATAGAGTGCAACGCTGCATATGCTGATTATTGCAGTCCATTTACGTAATTTCTGTTTCTCCACATTTAGATATAAAGCCAGATAGCGACCTATAAAATAAACATACATCAACTGCATAAAGTTGTGACCATTCTTATTTATTTCCTGTTTGAAGAAGAAGCCCAAAAAAGAATTGATAAACACCAATGCAAGCAATACATATAAAAACTCGCGTCTGGACATATTATCTATCGCCTTATTAAATAGTGGTGCCAATAGCATTAAACACAAATATGCCTTAACAAACCACCATCCTTCCATTGCTGAGAATGGCATAAAGGAAATGGCTAAATCTCGGATAGAAAATGAATTATCTAAGCCTAATGACAAGAGATAAGTAAAGACACCATAAAAGGCACATAGGAGGTAGAAACTAATGATTTTTTTAGGCGTAGTATGTATTCCAAACCAACCGGATATCAGAATGAAGATATTTACCTGAAGGGATGTTACAGATGATACTACTATCGGAAAATTCTTCCAAAAACCGGTCTGCGAAACATACACTTCAGAGGGAAGCAATGAATGAGTATAAAAATGCAAAAACAACAGAGCAAACATGCTCAGTAATCGCAATAACTCTATGTTTGACTGACGTATCATAACAAATATTGATAATACCGGTTCAAGGTACTCATATCTCTAAACTATTCGCTTTTCAGAATCTCATCGCAAATCTCTCGTATCGCACCTTGGCCGCCGGGGGTATGAAGGATGCGGATGTCGGGGAGGGAAAGGACCTCAGGACGGGCATTCGGCGGACAACAGGGATAGCCTACCGCACTGAGCAGGTCGAGATCATTCACATCGTCACCCACGTAGCATACTTCGGCGAGGGTGACGCCGAGTTGGTCACAGATCTCCTGCGCCGCCTGTTTCTTCGTCAGGCAATTGGCATTCACTTTGCTGCCGACACCCAGGTAGAGGAAGTCCAACTTCAACTTCTCTGCGCGCGCTTTCACTATCGGGCTGTTCTCGCTCGTCAGGATACCGCATTTGATGCCAGCCTTCTGCAAAAGGACCATACCCATGCCGTCATAGACGCAGAAGCGTTTCATCACTTCTCCGTCCGCGGTGTAATACATGCCGCCGTCCGTCAAGCATCCATCGACATCTGTCAAAAAAAGTTTAACCATAACCAATAACCATTAATGATAAAAACGTGTGCCGGGGAGGCAGGAGAAGGAGTCGATGATACCGCATACCTTGCTCTCGTCATCCAGCACCACGAGGGAGTGAATCGAATAATGATTCATCGTCTCGCCGGCTTCCACGATCTTGGCATTCTTGCAAATCGTCTTGGGGTTGCGGGACATAATGTCAGATACAGGCGTTGTGAAGAAGGCCTGTCCGAGGCGTTGCATCGCACGACGGATATCTCCGTCCGTAATGATGCCAAGAAGCCTACCTCCTTGAGTTCTATGGACGTCCACAGGACCTCCAATCGGGCTACTCCCTTCACCCTGAAGGGAAGGGAGATTTTCTACAACCACTCCCACGCCGAGTTTGCCGTTCGTCACAATCTCAATGGCCTCCGCCATAGTCGTAGAAGGAGCCACTAACGGCAAGTTATCCGTGAACATCACGTCCTCTACCTTCGCGAGGAGCTTACGTCCAAGGTCACCACCCGGGTGGAGCATCGCGAAGTCCGAAGGCTGGAAATGCGCAGCTTCGATGAGTGCGCAAGCCAGTGCGTCACCCAATGCCAGCGTTACC
>JAFWAK010000031.1 GCA_017507715.1 Paludibacteraceae bacterium
GGTAAATCAAAAATGCGCTGCGCTTACGAAAACACGCTGCGCTCACAAAAATAATTTAAGAAAATAAACACAGATAAACACTGCTATGTGTCCGTTAGGAATTATGAGCCTACGCGGCTCCGAAGCGTAATCAACCAAATACGCGCTCGTAAGCGAGCTTTCAGCGCGTACTTACTTGCTTACTCTGCCACAACAAAGTTGTGCCTAAATTCCAAACAGCCACAGTAGCAGCCATAAACAGAAATAAAATATTTTACTTTCTCATAACCGGTAACCCGTAACCGATAACCGGTCAAGAGGTTAAATAATCCCTTTGTCCATTAATTATTATGGCAATCGCCTTGCCCGCTTAATCCATTACACAAAACAGGGTGACTCATTGAGCCTCCCTGTTTTGTTATATCATGGTGTAATAATTTTTACTCTTCTTCAAGAATCTGAAGCATTTGGGCCGGAGTAACTACACGCGGATCAATAGGATGATTGTGCGTAAGATACGCGGACACAAATACGTTTGTGTCAATAACAACGTAAATCATACTTATGCTTTTTGCATACGTTCTTTACGTTCACGGCGAGCGGCGCGAATTTCCTCATTGATTTCATCAATGGTTAGCTCCGGTCTATTTGATCGATCTGCAGCATAGAAGGTATCCAATGCACGCTTGCGTGTTGGAGCTTCGCTTGCAGAAATAGTGAAAGGAATAGCGCGCGTACGAACTACCGCATGGATAAATACATTGATAGCGGCATTAGCGCTCATGCCAAACTGCTCGCAGAGCGAATCAAACTGTGATTTGACCCGGGTATCCAGGCGAACTGTCATTGCTGTCTGTGCCATAGTTGTATTCGTTTTGATACAATATGATGTCAATATGATATCATATCGACTGCAAAATTACTACAAATATTTGAAATATGCAAATATTTTTACAAGAAAATTTCTTTTTACATTTTCTGCTTAGGTATTGCTTAGGACCTTATTAGAACATGGTCCCGTAATGCTCGCGTTCTGATAAGCACAAACATAGCATAAACATAGTTTTTTTTGACACAAACACGATTTATATGTATATATACATAGTATATATACAGTTTTTATTCATAATTTTCTATTTGCATATGTCAAAAAAAAGTTGTACCTTTGCACTCGCAAAGGTGTGGCCCTCACCCCAAAAGGGGGCATAAAAAGTACATAATTAGAACAAACATATGAATATTTCGTACAAATGGCTTAAACGCTACATCAATCTGCAGGACGATGCAGAAACAGTAGCAAAAATCCTTACTTCCATCGGCCTCGAGGTGGGAACAGTTGAGACCGTAGAGACTATCAAAGGCGGCTTGAAAGGCCTGGTAGTCGGCGAAGTGCTGACCTGTGAACCCCACCCTAATTCCGACCACCTTCATATCACCAAAGTGAATATCGGCGAAGGAGAACCCTTGCCTATCGTGTGTGGTGCGCCGAACGTAGCGGCCGGACAGAAGGTCATCGTGGCCACTATCGGCACCGTGCTCTATGACGGCGACCAGAGCTTTACCATCAAGAAAGGCAAACTGCGCGGCGAGGACTCGTGGGGCATGATATGCGCAGAGGATGAGATAGGCGTAGGTACGGACCACGCGGGTATCATCGTGCTGCCGGCAGACACACCGGTGGGTATGACCGCGGCCGAATACTATCACATTGAGAACGACACGATTATCGAAGTAGATATCACTCCGAACCGCTCCGATGCCGCTTCCCACTATGGCGTTGCGCGGGATCTGTATGCCTATTACAAGGCGCATGGGCAGAATATCGAACTCACCAAACCGAGCGTAGAGGCCTTTGACGAATTAAAAATTAAAAATGAAGAATTAAAAATTACCGTTCATGTCGATGCTCCGGACGCTTGTCCGCGCTATTCGGGCGTGAGCATCAAGGGCGTGGAGATCAAAGAGAGCCCGGATTGGCTCAAGAACAGCCTGCTCGCCATCGGTCTGCGTCCGATCAACAACGTGGTGGACGTAACGAACTTCGTGCTCCACGAGTGCGGTCAGGCCTTGCACGCTTTCGATGCCGATAAGATAAAAGGCAATACCATCCATGTGCGTTATGCCAAAGCCGGTGAGAAATTCACGACGCTGGACGGCGTAGAGCGTGAGATGGACGCACGCGACCTGATGATTGCCAATGCCGAAGAAGCCATGTGTATCGCCGGTGTGTTCGGTGGACTGGAGAGCGGCGTGACCGAGAGCACGAAGAACGTGTTCCTCGAGTCCGCTTATTTCGACCCCGTCACCATCCGCAAGACCAGCCGTCGGCATCAGTTGCAGACCGATGCTTCGTTCCGTTACGAGCGCGGTTGTGACCCGAATAACACCCTGTATGTCCTCAAACGTGCTGCCCTACTCATCCAAGAAGTAGCAGGCGGTAGTGTCGCGATGGAGATCACAGACACGGTTAACGGAGATTTCCGGCCGTGGGACGTAACCATCGACATCAATCGTGTCAATAACCTCATCGGTAAAGCTATCGGCGAGGAAACGATCGAGACGATACTCAAAGCATTGGAGATCGAGATTCTCTCCAAGAACGGCACCATCTGGCAGCTCGCTGTTCCGCGCTACCGCGTGGACGTACAGCGTGAGTGCGACGTGGTGGAGGATATTCTCCGTATATACGGTTACGACAATGTCGAATTCCCGGAGAAGCTGAACACCAGTCTCGCCTACGGCGTGAAGCCGAACCCCGAGCAGCTGCGTCGCCGTATAGCCGAGCAGTTGACGGCACAGGGCTTCAACGAGATTCTGAATAACTCGCTGACGAAAGTATCATACTACGAACCGCTGCAACGCCTGACGCTGGACACGTGTGTCAAGATCATGAATCCGCTCAGTTCGGACCTCGGTGTGATGCGTCAGACCCTACTCTTCGGCGGACTCGAGTCGATAGCACGTAACGCCAACCGCAAGAACAGCGACCTCAAATTCTATGAATTTGGTAACTGCTACCACTATAATGGGGAATTAAAAATTAAAAATGAAGAATTAATTCAAAATGACCCATTAAAGGCTTACTCCGAAGAGCCGCATCTGGGCTTATGGCTGACAGGAAACAAAGCAGCACAGAGTTGGGTGCGCAAGGAAGAGAAGACCTCTTTCTATCAGTTGCACGCGTATGTGAACAATA
>JAFWAK010000032.1 GCA_017507715.1 Paludibacteraceae bacterium
GGTAAGACGGAAATGTGGTATGTGCTGCCGTCCAAGAAGCCTTCGTCGGTCTATCTCGGATGGAATCAGCCGATGAACCTCTCGCTGATACATGCAGCTATCTCGGATGGCACCTTGGCGAACTATCTGCGCAAATACGATGTGCATGAGGGCGATGTAGCGCCTATTCCGGCAGGAACGGTACATGCCATGTGCCGTGATACGATTGTGGCGGAGATTCAGGAGAATAGTGATATCACGTATCGTCTGTACGATTATAATCGTGTCGGTAATGACGGCCGTAAGCGTCCGCTCAAGCTGGACAAAGCCCTGAAGGTCATGGATTTCCAGCCGTCCAAAGACGCTGTGGTGACCCGCACCGCACCGCGTATCAACGGAGCGCTGAATATCCAGAAGAATCAGTACTTCACCGCCAATCTGCTGTGCCCGACGCAGCCTATCCAGCGCGATTATGCACCACTGGACTCGTTCGTGGCATTCATGTGCGTGGAAGGGTCGTGTACTATCAAGGCGCTGGACTGCGAAGCCGAAGAAAATGCCGCATCTATGCGCTTGGGCGAAGCCGTTCTGATTCCTGCGGCACTCAATGATATTGTCATCGAGCCGCACGGAGCCTGCAAATTCTTGGAAATATACGTAGAAATATAAGAAAAGAGGCCGTGAGCCTCTTTTTTTATTGGAAGAAGGAGAAGCGTACGCTTCCGTACGTACGGGTCTCGTAATGCCGCGGATGGGTCGTGAAATCGGTGTCTTTGCCGTGTTCGATGACGAGCCATCCGTCTTCTTTTAATATATCCTGACCGAGAATAACGTCCGGCAGAGTGGGGAGTTGCTCCAAGGCGTAAGGCGGGTCGGCAAAGATAAGGTCGTACTTGGTACGACAAGCACTTAGAAACTTAAATACATCCCCGCGTATCACGCTCAGGTTGCGTATGCCCAACTGGCGGCAACAACTGATAATCCAGTTCTGCTGCACGTGGGCAATCTCCACAGCCGTCACTTCACGGGCTCCGCGACTCACACACTCGATGCCGATGCCTCCTGTGCCGGCAAATAAATCAAGCATGTCGATGCCCTCAAAGTCCATTCTGTTGTTTAACAGATTGAATAGACTCTCCTTGGCAAAGTCCGTCGTTGGCCTCGCTGTGATATTTTTAGGGGGCGACAATCGCCGCCCCCCGTATTTGCCTGAGATAATTCTCATCCCTAACTCTCTAAACTCTAACTCTCTAAACTAAACGCTATGCGTTTACTCCCAGTTACCTGCGTTGTTGTTCGGAGCGTAGATATCACCCACCTTCAGACCGGTGTAGTGGTCCAGTTTGCCCTCGCGGTCAACCAGGTTCACCAACTCCTGTTCGTTCAGGTCGCCCAGGTAGCTCTCGAACGGCGCACGTGCCTCGAACAGCGGAACGCGGATACCTTGGCTGGTCTTGTAATCATTGTTAACCTCTAACTCAAAACGCTGGCCGTTGCTGTACGGGATCTCAACCATTGCGTCGATATTGCTCTCGTCGTACTCACCTTTGTAAAGGGACTGCAGCATGTTCAGCTCAATCGTATCACGGCGGAAACCTGCCAGACCGTTGCTGATCACATCCTTGTCGTTCTGCCATACGTATGCATATAATGCATCGTTGTCCTCAAAGCTGTTTTTCTTCAGGGCTTTTTTCTTGGCCTCGTTCATGATTTTAACAGCCTTATGCTCGGTCAGACCGGCCTCGAGCTGCTTATCCGTCAGACTTCCTTCCTTCAGCACCTCTTTCTTCGGAGCGGTCTTCAAGAAGGCCAGCAGCGTGTCATAGCTGGCGGTGAAAACGCCTTTCTGGTGATGGTATTCCACCTCTGCCGTACGCAGATCTACCAGGTGTTTGATCACCTCAACATCGCGAGCCGCTTTGATTTTCTCGAATTTAATAGGAGTGGTAACGCTCGTTACGCAGAAATAAGCCATCACTACAGCAGCAATGCCGAGCAGGCAAATTACAAGGTTTCTTGTTGTTTTCATTATAGGTTAAATTTTATTATTTGCACAAATTCGCCGCAAAGTTACTAAAAAATTTTGATATGTGCAAAAAAAATCGTAACTTTGCAGCGTTTTTTAGTGGAACAGATGATGGAAGATAGCAATAAAGTCCTTTTTTCAATACTCAACGAACGCTTGGAGTTACTGCGTCAGTTGGACGCAGAGGGCGATTCGGAGAAACGGCGCCATATAGCCCGTGAAACTCAGAATCTGCATGCTCCTATGGCGCATCGCCTCGGCTTGTACCAGATCAAGACAGAGATGGAGGACTTGGCGCTCAAATTCCTCGATTACGAGACCTATAAATATATCGCGCACGCGCTCAATGCCAAGAAGGCCGAGCGGGAAGCCTATATCGCCTCGTTCATCGCGCCGCTGGAGGCCAAACTCAAAGCCGAAGGCTTTTCTTTCACCATCAAGGGTAGGCCGAAATCCATTCACTCCATCTACCATAAAATGCAGGCGCAGCATTGCGATGTGGACCATATCTATGACCTCTTTGCCATCCGTATCATCCTCGACTCGCAGCCTGAGCGGGAGAAGTCCGACTGCTGGCAAGTCTATTCGCTCATCACGGATATCTTCCCGCCTAACCCGAAGCGTCTGCGTGACTGGCTGTCCGTGCCCAAGGAGAACGGCTATGAGTCGCTGCATACTACGGTCTTGGGTCCTGAGAACCGTTGGGTGGAAGTGCAGATCCGTACCAAGCGGATGGATGAAGTGGCGGAGCAGGGTGTGGCGGCGCACTGGTCCTACAAGGGTGTCAAAGGCTCTATTGTACAGCGTTCCGGTGATGTCTTCGTCTTCACACCTACGGGTGACTTACGCCGTCTCTGCGCCAATGCCACGGTGCTTGATTTTGCGTATTCTATACATAGCGAAGTAGGTGCGCACTGCGTCGGGGCTACTATTCGTAATCAGAATGTGTCTATTAGACACAAACTCGAGAATGGCGACCAAGTGACTATTCTTACCTCGCCCAACCAGAAACCCAATGCCGACTGGCTTACGTTTGTCGCTTCCTCCAAGGCAAAGAATAAGATTCGTCAGGCTCTCAAGGAAGTGGAGTACAAGCAGGCGGCGGAAGGTAAGGAGATCATCGACCGCAAGTTCAAGAACTGGAAGATCAACTATACCGAAGGGGATATTACCAAGATGGCAACCCGTCTGGGTTACAAGGCTGTCTCCGATATGTATCAGTCCGTGGCGAACGGCAAGGAGGATGTGCAGCGGCTGCGCGATGTGCTGCTCGAACCCGAAGAACAGTCCGCTACGCCGCGTGAGCACATCGAGTATGTGGATAAGTCCGAACTCAAGGGCTTGGCTATCGAGGTGGATATGAATGTCAAGAATGTGGATTATAACCTCTCCAAATGCTGCAACCCGCAGCCGGGTGATCCTATCTTCGCCTTCGTGTCAGTCCTCAAGGGTATCCGTATCCATCGTATCGACTGTCCGAATGCCGCTAACATCCGTGAGCGCTACCCTTACCGCATGATCCCCGCCAAATGGGCAAAGAAAAGTTAATTCGTAATTTTTAATTTTTAATTCTTAATTTGTCCGAATACCCATCCATAGTATTAGAGCAAGCCGTCAACCAGATGGCCTCGTTGCCCGGAGTAGGGCGCAGAACAGCCTTGAGGCTCGTGCTGCATCTGCTGCGTCAGTCTGACCAGGAGGTCGAAGCCTTCTCCAATGCCTTCACGCGACTCAAACACGAAGTCGTCTATTGCCGTGAGTGCCATAATATCTCCGATACGGAGCTGTGTCCTATCTGCGCGTCCACGCGTCGCGACCATGCTACGATATGTGTTGTGGAGAACGTGCAGGATGTGATGTCTATTGAGAATACCGGTCAGTATAACGGCGTCTATCACGTCCTCGGAGGCGTCATCTCACCCATGGAAGGGATTGGTCCAAAAGATATAGAAATCGACTCTCTCATCGAGCGTGTTACCAAAGGTAACATCGATGAGATCATCCTTGCCCTGCCTACCACCATGGAAGGCGACACCACCAATTTCTATATCTATCGGAGAATACAGAACGCGTTCCCCGTAACCGGTAACCAATCAACTATAACCTATAACCAATCACCTATAACCATTCCCAAGATCTCGCAGATCGCAAGAGGTGTTGCCGTAGGCAACCAGATTGAATATACGGACGAGATCACCCTTGGCCGTTCTATCGTTAACCGCACAGAGTTTAAAGCATAATATGGAAGAAAATCAAGTTATCCGCAATCTGAATTGGATTTATTATTGCCAGATGGTCATCACGCTCATCGTCCTGACCGCGATGTATTTTGCATGGTCCAAAGGCCTTTATGAGCCCTTGGATACGATGTCCGCTTTCGGCCAAACGGTGCAGTATATCATCATTTTTGATGCCCTGCTCACCATTCCTTTGGGCCTGTACCTCGTTAAATGGGTCAAACCGCAGACCTACAAGCAATATTTCAAATGTGCCGCGGCGCGTATCCTGCTGGCTTCCAATGCCATGCCGCTTGCTATTGCTGCCTTCTACTGGATGGGTTGTTACCGGTCTATGCTATGGGTCGCTGCCATCGCGGCTATCGCTTGGTATTTCTCGAAACCGACCCTCGGTAAGATGGACGCCGAAATGAAACCCTCCGATCCCAACGAGGAGAAATACTAAAACTATAACCAATAACCAATAACCAATCACCCATAACCCATCACCCCCATGATCATCGCTTGTGACTTCGACGGTACGATTGTCACCCATGAGTACCCGCGTATAGGCAAACCCATTCCTTTTGCCATTCAGACGCTCAAAAAACTGCAGGAAGAGGACCATCACCAGGTCATCCTCTGGACCGTTCGTGAAGGCGCTTTATTGCAGGAAGCCTTGGATTACTGCAAGTCCAAAGGCTTGGAGTTTTATGCCGTCAATTCCAATTATCCGGAGGAGAAAGAGGAAGAACGAACAAATCGTAAAGTGGTAGCCGACATCTATATTGATGACCGTAACCTCGGCGGTCTGCCCGACTGGGGTGTCATCTATAATATGATTCACACCGGTCATCCGTTCGAACCCGCTCCGCAAGGCAATATGGAAGACCTCCGTCCGCAGAAAAAAGGCTTCCTCGCCCGATTATTTGACTAATGATTAAGCTGCGTAAAATAGAACCGGAGGATTTGCCGTTTCTCTATCAATGGGAGAACGACGCTTCCGCCTGGGCGGACGGTTCCAACCATAACCCGCTTTCACAGCAGGACTTGCGTGATTATATCGCCTCCACGACAGGTGATATCTACCGCGACGGCCAACTCCGTTTGATTATAGAAGCCCCGTCACCCGTAACCGGTAACCCGTCACCCCTCACTCTCGGCTGTATAGACTTGTTTGATCTGGACATAAGAAATCGCCGTGCAGCCCTGGGCATGTATATCTCGCCGGAGTACCGCGGCCAAGGAGTAGGGAAGGCGGCTCTGGAACTCCTTGAGGATTATGCTTTTAACCATCTGAACCTCCGCGTCCTATACGCGGTTATCGCTACTAATAACGCCGCCTGCTCGGCTCTCTACCGCGCGGCCGGCTACACACCATCCACACCCTTAACCGCCTGGACCCTCGAGTCCGACGCCATCCTCTGGCTCAAGACAAAATAATATCTGCCATCAGATAAAAAAGAGTAAAGGAAATGACTTGGTACATAATTGCAATATTAAGTCCATTTATCTTGATATTTCTTATTCGTTTTATAAGGAGACAAGTCCAACGCGCATATGAGAGAAGCAAAGGCGTCATATGGCGTAGTGGTATGTCACCCGGTGAAGAAGGAGAATATTATGCAGCAAGACAATTATGCAAATTAGACGATAAAAAATACTTTCTCATCAACGATTTGCTTTTCCGAAAAAAGAATGGACTTACGTGCCAAATAGATCACATCGTAGTTAGTCAGTATGGAGTATTTATTATTGAAACGAAGAATATCTATGGATATATTCGAGGTTCCAAGAAATCCAAGTTATGGCGCAGTTATTGGAGGGATGGCAGAGATTTGGCTTTTGACAATCCTATCCCACAAAATGAATCACATATAGACGCTCTTTCTGAACGGTTAGGTCCCGGTCGACAGATTCCATATTATTCAATTATAGCCTTTACACCGACTGCAGAGATACAGGTTACCGTAGAGAATGTTCCTGTCGTATATTGGACGCAATTATGCAAACTCATCAAATCGTATAAAGTAGCTGTTTTGAGTCTTGAAGAGGCTCAAGCGATTTACAATGACATTGTCGCATTGAATATAACAGATTGTGAGGTGCGAGCTAAACATGGCCAGCAGGCAAATACTCGCAAAGTAAACTTTGAACAAAAAACAAATGCAGCTATTGATAATGGCAAGTGCCCTAAATGCGGTGGAAATTTGGTAAAACGTACCGGTACCTATGGCGCATTTTATGGTTGCAGTA
>JAFWAK010000005.1 GCA_017507715.1 Paludibacteraceae bacterium
ATTCCTGCTTGACAAGGTAAGTATATCCGTGGATTCATCAGAAATAAGTCCTTCGATGGTGTCCGGATATGTACGTCAGCAACCTAATTCGCGTTGGGTCCGGCCGTTCACTTCAGTTATTTCGACATCGACGAGAAGGCTTATAAGACGCTCAGCACGCCCGAATATACTATTCGCGTGAAGCGCGGTGCCGGAAGCGAGCATGCAGAAGGAGAGACGGAAGGTCAAGTAATCTCCTACATGCACAAAGAGGATATCAAGCAACTCGGTTCGGATATCCGTTATATCAACACGAAGGAGCCGGAGGCCGGTAATTACGAATTAAAAATTAAAAATTACGGATTATTGTGGCTCTGGTACACAGTACCACTCCTTATTGCTATCGTGTTGCTTATCGTGCTGCGCAAGCAGATCAAGGAAGCCGCGGACATCAACCGCGTGCGCTACAAACGCGCCAACAAGGTAGCACAAAAGCGTCTGAAAGCTGCAGCGGCTGCTCTTAAAGCCAATGACAAGAACACCTTCTACGCCGCTATTGAAACGGCTGCATGGAGTTATCTGAGTGACCGTCTGTCTATTCCGACGGCTGACCTCAACAAGGAGAATATCGCGTCGCTGTTAGCGCAGAAAGGCGTGAGTGAGGCGCTTATTAACGATGTGATGAACGTGCTCTCCACGGCTGAGTTTGCCCGCTATGCGCCGAGTACCGACCATGCGATGGACGACCTGTACACGGCTACCACGAATTTGATTAACAACTTAGAAGACCAGAAGATATGAAAAGAATATTGCTAATTTGTAATTGGTTATTGGTAATTGCTGTCTGCGCTTTTGCGCAGAGCGACTTCGATATTGCCAATGCGGCTTATGCCGACGGTCGTTATGAAGAGGCGGCAGCAGGCTATGAGGCGTTGCTGGCAGAAGGGCCGAATGCCACCTTGTATTATAATCTCGGCAATGCGCGCTTCAAACAAGGCGAACTGGCACAGGCCATCTTGAATTACGAACGGGCACTGCGTCTGGAACCGAACAACAAGGACGCCAAGTATAACCTGGCCTTTGCGCAAAGCAAGATTACTGATAATATCGTTGAGCAGGATTTCTTCCTGTCCACATGGCTGCGTGCGGTGCGTAACGCACTCAACGAGCGCACATGGATCATCTTATCCATCGGTCTGTTCATCTTGGCTTTGGTAGGCTTGCTGCTGTTCCTCTTAGGCCGCGAGACCTGGGTGCGCAAGACGGCTTTCCATATCGCGTGGATTGCCCTGTTCTTCTCCATCATCTCCGGTCTCAATGCAACCTCTCTGCATAAAAGAGACACCCTGCGCAATGAAGCTATCATCACACAGGGCGTCGTCAATGCGAAATCGTCTCCTGACCGTTCAGGTACCGACCTCTTCACCGTTCACGAAGGTACGAAAGTGACAATCCGCGAGACCCTCGGCAAATGGTCTAATGTACACATCGGCAACAACGAAGGTTGGATTCGGACATCGTGCCTTGAGCGGATTTAATTCAACGCACGCGCGAACCGAAGATATCGTATTTATCCTCTCCTACGAGCAGATAAATCGTACCGTTCTCTATCATCTTACGGGCTTTCTCTTGAGGCTCGTAAGATTTTTCTATATCCGTTGTTTCTCCCGGTTCGTCAGTACAGTTATCGCCTACGGTATAAGTAATACGCTCCGTGAAGGCGACATGACCGGCATAGGCGATCTTCACGAGGAAATTCACCTCGTCGCCGGTGGTCTTGCCCGTGAGGGAGTACGAGGCTTTCTGCCCCAGAAGCTCCATAGCATGGTCAGGACCGTCCATCACGCCGTTCTTAAAGAAGAAGATATACGGCGCAGCGAAGCCGGTGATGTTATCGAGGAAAGAGACCTCTATCTCCACCGCCTGATCAGTTGTCTTAACGGTCCAGTCGTAACCGAGGACAAAGGGGTTAGCGGCAGCCGGATCGGCGGAAGTGTAGTACTCATCGACGGCGGTGCTATGTCCGGAGCAAGAACCGATGACAGTAGGTTGCTCTTCCGCGGAGCAGGTCGTACCTACGATATATTTGATTCGCTCAGTGAACATCACATGTTCGGCATAAGCTATCTGGACCAAAAAGACCACCTTATCGCCGTCGTTATAGCCGGATAGCGTATGAGAGGCCGTACGGGTAGCTTCTACCCAGCCGCTCATGGGGATAGGATTACCTATCAGCACGCCGTTGGCATCAAAGACGAATAACTGCGGCGCAGCCATACCGACGTAGTTATCGAGGAATTGAACAGAGATCGCCACACCGGCACCGGTGGTCTCCACCTGCCAGTCCCAGCCCAGTTCAGGCGCCAGATTGGCAACAGGGTTGGCATTCGAATAATAAGCATCTACGGTGTTGCTATGTCCTTGACAGATAGCCTGCGCGGACATAGGGAGTAAGAGAGCGGCTACTAAGAGTAAGCCAAAAGAGATAGATTTTTTCATGATAACCAATATATTTAAATTGTTTGTCTTCTTCTGCGTACACATGTCACGCCATATACAAACGCGAGAACCAGCAGACACCATAGTCCATCGGAGAGAGGGAGCTCGATTTGTGTATTACCTCCTTCATCGTCATCATTACCAGTCGGAGGAGCTTTCCGCGGTCCTCCGAAGGGTCGCATGTCTCCGCTGGCTGCCGTCACGCGTGGTGCCTCCTGCGCAAATGGAGCGGCCAATTCTGAGTGTCCAGACGAGTATTCGTGCGAATTGGTTCTAAAAGTTGCTATATATTGCTCTTGTTGCTGTGTTGGCTGCTGATACACCGATGTCGTGTATGGACTATAAATGACCCCAAATAGCATATTGAATGCTATTACCGATGACTGCACTACACTTAGTATTATTGAACTTAAAACCATAATCAAGCTATTTATTTACAGACATCTATCGATTAATCAGGGAACAATCAGTTTTGTAGTTGCAACACCGGCACTCAAGATATAATATCCTGTTCCCAAGGTAGCCGCTACACGCTGGACCACTTCGCTTGCAGAAATTTGCTCATAGACAGCGATCGGTTGACCCAATATCGTATATACACGGATTTCAGGCAGGATTGTCTCTTCATCGATCTCTTCCCACCCGGTTGCAGTGTCGGTATATACCCAACGACGGATAATAGGCATTCGTGCCATAGTCTCTGAAGATGCAACGATATAACATTCAAATGGATTGAGTGTCCAGTTTTCTTTCAAACGGTAATATGTACCATCTGCGTCTTCCTTATATGCTTTGGTTAGAGACTGAGGCATCATAGTTGTGTTGCCGTAGAGACGATATTGGTCATTCGAGGTAGAAGCAGCACCTAATGTCCAAGAAGAATTGATAGTCTGGCCGGCAGCACCGTGGAAGAGGATATACTTGTTCTGGTAATAACCTCCCGCCGTAGGCACACGGAAATTATACGCTATATTCTTTTGCGGCAGAGCATCATTGGCATCATACCATGAATCCACAAAGTCTGCACCCGAGACATCCATCTTCTGCTGACGAATCCAGTACTCTCCGGGTGTCTTCACTCCCGCCGCGTTGTTCGAAGGATTACTATTGCGCTGCGGAGTAAGGTCATAATATGCCTTATCATCGGGATCAAAGACCGTTACTCTATCCACTACGAAAGGCAGGCACAGCGGAGCCCATTGTCCGGGGTTAAAGAGACGGTAATAGAAAATCTCCTCTTCAATAGTACCTCCGGCATATTGGGTCAACATGTCCGACTCGGGTTCCGAACCGTCGTGGAAGATGATGAAATGCTCCTCGCAGGTCTTCTCCGCAGCGTTATAAACGAACTCGTTGGTATGAATGATACCGGGATCATTGGTCTCCATCTTGAAATAGATACCTATATGAGGCCAATCGGGGAAGAGAGGCATGTGGTAGTCTTGCGATAGAACTTCGTCGCAGACGTCTTGTCCCTTACGGGTATAAGTATCATTCTTATGGAAAGTGCGCGTGAACACATCCCCACTCTTTCCCATCGCCACTTCAACCCAACCGGCGTAGCAGTCGGTACCTGTGGTCTGCTTCTGGATAGCGAAATAGACCGTACTGATAGTCATTCCCGCGGGTTTGCCGGAGAAAGTAAGGGTGGCGGTGAATTCATCACCGGCATCGTTATTCTCCAGCTCCAAGCGATACGTCATTCCTGCGGGGAAAGCATGCCAATCTCCTGTTACTTTGGCATCACTACCCTCCCTCACTAACGTACATCCTTGCGCTTTACCTGTACGAATAGCAATGGCGTTTTCGTTACAAGACTCATTTCCTTGCGGATCCCTTGCCTTTACCATAATATCATAGTTGGTACCGGGCACCAGACCTTCGATAGTCAGTTGAGCTGTTTCCGCCAAGTTCTCGCGCTTCGCATCACTCGGAGCAAAAGTATAGGTATTGGTAATGTCACGTCCGGACAAAGTGGTAGAGTTCACCGTTACGATATAAGTCAATAATGCCGAGTTAGGTGTCTGTTGGTCTATAGCGCCAACAGAGATAACTGCTTCTTGCGAACGGGTAGAGACACTGCGTACACCTAACATCACCGGGCATTGTTGCTCCGTAGCATCACAATCTCCGTATGCCTCAAACTCATAAATACTCATACCCCATTTAGCTGCAACATACAATGTATTGGGTTTCACGCGTAAATAACGAGCAGGCAGCGGATAGAACGAATAGACCTCATTGTCCACACCACGAACTTTGGGGTCAGCATCTTGTTTCCATTTTGGCATATCTGTATAGCGCTCTATCGTAGCCCAATGAGTACCATCCACAGAAGCTTGCAACTCATAGTCCGTTGCACATGCACGTTCCCAATAGATATCTATTTCATTCACAGACTTGATGGCTTTCATGTCCACTGTAAGAACTGCATTCGCCAAAGCCTCTGCCAGTTCTGCGTCCATTTTTTGCGTTCCACCACGTGTAGTAAGATTTCCATCTATTGTTTTTTCTCCACGGAAATCCGCATTGCCTTCATAGACGAATGTTGCTGTTGCTCCTGCCGCAGCTGATGCATGGTTCTGAGGCGTGGTAAAGCTAACAGACGCATGATTGTCAGACACGTTACACGACAGGTCTTTAGCATAAATATCCCAGTTGTACGTAGTACATGGAGTTAAACCTTCTATCGTGATCTTGCCGTCCAAAGCAGTGTAATCTTTGCTGTTAATTGTATAGATAGAAACTGTGCTGCTCGGGTCGGTAGCCGATACATTGAGGGTGACAGAGGTGGTGGTTTTGGATGCCACACTTGCGCTTCCCATCGTAGGATTATCACCGTCATCCGGCAAACATCCGCACTCGCCTACAACATAGTAGATTACACCTGTGGAGGCATTGGGGTTCACGCCGTCCGCCGTTACGCTATGGCCGTCTCTGCCCGTATAACCATACTCGATACGAATACCCATCGCATTGCCGATCATAGCATCGGTGACCGTGGTGGTATAGACACCATTCGTGAACGATGTCTCCATTCCTGCAGACCCCTGGATACCCGGTACATCCCACTGTATTCCCAGCCAGTTGAGTGTCTGTGTTGCACAAGTCACGGTAACGCTCATCTCCTTGGTGGATGAATTATAGTCAATCGAGTATTGGATCTTAGCCCAACTGGCATCTGCGTAATGTCCTCTCTCACCCGAACACTGGCTTACTTTGTTGGTAGCGGCAGTGACTGTTTTTGAGTTCTCAGATACATCGCCGTTGTAATATGCTTTCACGATGAAATTATATTCTGTATCGGCTGTAAGGCCTGTGATAGTTATCTGCCCTGCCGAAGCGGTATAGGTCGAGTAGGCTCCGCCGTCAACCGACACGCGGTATTGCGTCACCGGTGTTTCTACGCCACTTACATTTACTACGCCATTTACATTGAGCGTGACAGAGGTCGTAGTTGCTCCGGCTTTGGATGCCGACAGCATATACGGAATGCCATCATCCAATACACAACCTCCTATATTATATTGGAAGGCACCCGAAGAAAAACCTGAAGCGCTGCTTCCTTCTGATCCCATTGCGGCTGTTTTGTACGTAAAGTAAAAATACATCGTTCCGGATGCATAAACCCCTGTAGCAGGAAGCGTATAAGTAGCCACACCATC
>JAFWAK010000033.1 GCA_017507715.1 Paludibacteraceae bacterium
CTGAAAATCCTTGTGTCCCTAGTTCGATTCTCGGTGGCACCACGAAAAAGAGGCTTACGGGCCTCTTTTTTGTATCCATCAGAGATGAGAACTAGCCTATTCCTGGGTCCCCGAAAATCTGCCGATTTTTGGGGAGAGCGTAGCTCATCCGAATAATTACTGTTAAAACGCAGTTTTGACACATTTATAAGGATGATGCAAGCGAGATTCTCGGTGGCACCACGAAAAAGAGGCTTACGGGCCTCTTTTTCTTTAGTTTCTACTATCGGGGTTATTTACAGTTCAAGTCTTCGGGATATTTCAGCAGGCCTTGCACGGCAGCAGGCATATATGCCACCGTAGTGGCGAAGAGTGTATATTCCAGCTCCTCGTTAGGCAGGAAGCGGTACATATCGAGGTCCATCCTCTCGCCCGGCGGCACCACCATTGCCCTTGCATCCACGTCCGGAGAAGGGACGATGCGGAGGGCGACATGTCCTGTCTCGCGGTTCATCATAAGGATATTGACGCAATAGGCCTCCTCCGTATGGTTGGTGATGATGAAATGCACAAGTCCGTCCTCTTCGACCTCCAGCCAATGGAGTCCTTCGTCATAGAGGATGCGTTGCCCGGATTGGAAGCGTATCACCTGTATAATACTGCAAACCATCAGATGCCACATACACATCATAAACGGTCTGCAAGTCCTTTCCTTCCTGTAGCTGTTGATATGTCAGCATCTTCGCTTGCATTCCGCACACGCATAGCAATTCAATGATTATCAGTCCGATTCTTTTCATGGTTAATAGTTATTCTCACTTTTGCGATTGCAAAAGTACACAAAAATTTTGATATACGCAAATTTTTGTTATTTTTGTACCTTTTCTTGCATAGTTCAAAAAAAATGTGTACCTTTGCGGCGCAAAGTTTTTGAGAAGGAAAGTGGTCAACTTGTTCATAAAAAACATGAGCGAGAACGACGAGCATAAAGAATAAATTCATGCATCCTATGAGACAATTCGCAACAATCATGCTGCTTTTAGTGGCGATGGCCGGCTGCAACAAGCCGTCACGTGTAGAGCGATACCGCGCCGAGAAGCACACACAAGACAGCACCCGTCTGGAAGAACAGGTCCGCAGTTTGTCTTTCTACAAAAGTCAGCTGGAGGCACTCATGCCGGTGGCAGACAGTCTGCTGCCTCTCTTCAACTACGAGCGCAACGAGAAATACCAGGACCACGGTTATTATGTAGCAAAGGGCAGTGGCAGTCTGCGTGTGATGGTGCGCGATGACGGCAAGGACCTACTGCTCTATCGAGAGGGTAAGAGGCTGACCTACCCCAACCCGACGCTGAAGGGAAGAGAAGCGGAGATGGTTGAACGAGCTGAACATCTGCAGGTAACGATGGCCGACATCAAAGAACTCGAGAAACGCATACAAAGAACGTCTCTGGAAGTACAAAAATACCAAAAAAGGCTGCAGAAGAATTAAAAATTAAAAATTAAGAATTAAAAATTTGCATATATGCAAAATTATTTGTACTTTTGTAGCCGATATTCAATGAAAAACTATGAGCGAAACCAAATACGAAAGTAAAATCACTTCGGCGCAGTGCTCGGCGCAACAGGTGTACCGCGTGCTGAGTAGCATGCAGAATCTCGAACGGGTACGTGACCTCATCCCGAAGGACAAAATTCAGGAGATGGAGATAGAGCCGGACCGCGTTCGGCTGAAAGTAGACGGTCTGGGACAGAAAATAACCATCGCCATCGTGGATCGCATCGAGAACGACACCATCAAGTTCGGCGCGGAAGGTATTCCGATGCAGGCTAACTTCTGGATTCAGATGAAAGAGGTCAGTCCGGTTGATACGCGTCTCAAACTGACCGTCAAGGCAGACATACCGTTTATGTTCAAGATGATGGTGGATAAGAAACTGCAGCAGGGTCTCGACCAAGCGGCCGAGATGCTCGCTCAATTCCCTTACGCCCAATGGCAATAACTCAATAACAGCATTATGAAAAGACCAAGAATACACAGAGAAGGACGCGGACTGATTGTCGGCACAGTACTGCTTTTGTTCCTCATCAACGTGCCGATTTATCTGTTCGTGCAGCCGCATTGGGTGTTTGCTATCACGCTGATGCTCACCGCCATGTTATTGGTGTTCGTCACCTATTTCTTCCGTAATCCGGTTCGTATCCTCGAGATTGACGACCCGAACTTCATCATCGCGCCGGCTGACGGCCGTGTGGTTGTGGTGGAGCCAACTGAGGAGAACGAGTATTTCCACGAGAAGAAGCTGCAAGTATCTATCTTCATGTCGCCGTTCAATGTGCACGCCAACTGGTATCCTATCGAAGGAAACATCCTCGTGAGCGAGCATCAGAAAGGCCGTCACAAAGGAGCATGGCTGCCTAAGTCCAGCACGGAGAACGAGCGTTCGCTCGTCGTTATCGAGACGCCGAATAAGGTGCAGATAGCGGTTCGTCAAGTGGCCGGAGCGATGGCACGTCGTATCGTGACATACGCCAAACCCGGTCATCAGGCACATCGTAACACGCACCTCGGATTTATCAAATTAGGTTCGCGCGTGGACATGTATCTGCCACTCAACACAGAGATGTTCGTCGCCGTAGGCGAAGCGGTCAAAGGTAACGAGACCATCATCGGAAGACTCTCCGAAGACAATGATAATGAACAATAAAAACATACTACTATGAATTTTGAAGAATTATTTGCGCAGTATCCCTGCCCGTTTACCGATGAGCAAGTAAAGGCTCAAGTAGCTGACATCGAAGCAAAGCATTTTGCTGAGAATAACAACGTAGAGGTTTGGAAGGAGTGCCTTCACCAGATCGACTACACGACGCTGAGTGCAGACGACACCATCGCACGCGTAGAGAAGATGGCAAACGCTGTCAACAACTTCGAGAAAGACTTCCCGGGCATTCCTAACGTAGCTGCTATCTGCGTCTATCCGGCTATGGCTGAATATGTACGCAAGGCGCTCAAGGACCCGAAATTCAACATCGCTTGTGTATCGGGCGTATTCCCGAGCAGCCAGAGTTTCCTGGAGGTCAAAGTAGCCGAGACCGCATTAGCCCTCAAAGCCGGCGCTACGGAAATCGACATTGTGCTGAGCGTTGGTAAGTTCCTCGAAGGCCGTTATCAGGAGTGCTTCGACGAGATCGCAGAACTGAAGGCTGTTTGTGGCGCACACCACCTCAAAGTGATTCTCGAGACCGGTATGCTCAAGACCGCAGAGAATATCTGGAAGGCATCTATCCTCTCCATGGCTGCAGGCTGTGACTTTATCAAGACCTCTACCGGTAAGATCACCGTTAACGCTACGCCGGAAGCTACGTTCGTAATGTGCCATGCTATCAAGGTTTGGTGCGAGAAGACTGGCGTGAAGATGGGTTACAAACCGGCCGGTGGTGTCAGCACGACCGAAGAGGCTGTACAGCACTTCACTTTAGTGAAAGAGATCCTCGGCGAAGAGTGGCTCAATAACGAGTGGTTCCGTTTCGGCGCTTCCCGTCTGGCTAACAACCTCCTCTCGTCTATCGTAGGAAAAGAAACCAAATATTTCTAATGTAATAATCGTTCTTTCGCATGAAAGATAAGAATAAAATTCTTTCTAAGAGTTTTTTTTCGGACAATGTAGCGGAGCTCGTAGTTGAAGCTCCGCTTATTGCCCGTAGCCGCAGAGCCGGCCATTTCGTGATCATCCGCGTTGACGCCAATTCCGAGCGTGTACCGTTGAC
>JAFWAK010000006.1 GCA_017507715.1 Paludibacteraceae bacterium
CACGCAACGCAGGTACGGAAGAGAAACGCGCCATCGAACATAACTCTTTGTCCGTGGCAACAGCTTTGACTTTTTCCTGCACGTACCATCCCGGATAGGTGTCTGCCCATCCATCACTCTCCGTCTGATAAAAAACATTCCCCATCTTGGTCATTTCCTCTTTGGACGGAAAATCTCCTGTCCCGAATATGGAATCGATATTGAGAATCAGCGTATCGTCCATAGATATAGGCTTTTCCAACCAAAGACCTTTAGACGAATTGTTTTTGTGACAAGCCGTTAGGCATAAACAGGCGAGGAATATGTACACATTTTTCGTCATCGGGCACAAAGGTACTGCTTTTTTCCGATATATGCAAACAGGTTGTCAAAAAATCTGTATTTTTGCGTTACGGCGCTATTGCCGGAACAAAACAAAAATACAGAATTATGATTTATTACCAACACGAAAGTCAGGCAGAACGCAAAGCCAGACGTAACAGAAACATCAAAACTCTTTTTCAGCACTTAACCATCGAAGACCACATATCCTTCATGGAAGCCTATGAGGCTGTCGGCTACTGTTTTTATGTTTCAGCATGCGAAATCCGAAGAATTTTGGCCTCCATGAACAAAAGTGCGCAAAATGCGCACAACCATTCCGATGGAAAGCAGTAATTTTGTCGCCGGAATAGCAAAAAGAAAGTGTATAAAAGCATACGGCGTAAGCAGATCGTTAGAGGGTTTGTTTGCTAAAAGAAACCCGATAAAAGAAAAGTAAGCAAAAGAAAATTACAAAGAAAGCCATGCCATGCCATGCCTTTCGCTTGAGTTAAGGTTCGCGTGACTGCGCGCTCAGCGCTTGTAATACGCTACACCTTACTCTACGACTCACATCGGGACCCTAAGCAAGGCTTGGCGAGGCAAGGCAAAAATTTTAATCAAACATATTATGTACACCATCATCAGTATCTGGGCATTGCTTAAGCCGCAAGGCGAGTACAAGCGGCGACGGCGCGTTTGCGAACGGCTGTGGGACAGTTATGACAATGAGATGCAGCAACGCATCTACAACCGGCTTGCCGAAGCCCTGCAGCGCGGCGAGCGGGTTAATCCCAATCCCTATTTTGCCATCGAGGACACAGCGCTCTACCTACAGCAGAAGCCTCCTGCGCAAACCCTCTCCTATGCGGAGTACTACGCCCGCTACCACACAACCGAACCACGCGACGGCTGGCGCATGAAATTCCTCCCCGACCAACAAAAAACCATCTATGTCAAACCAAATTAACAATTTTTCAATTATGGCACTAAAAGTCACATTCATCCCCTTGTTCGAATCGGTATCAGGGGTGTTAAGCAGAAAGCGTTATCCGGACGGACGCGTCAAGAGTATTATTGTCACCAAGCGCGGCACGATGTACGAACGGACGTACTATCCCAAGAGCCGGTATGGTCGTCATTGAGTCGTTCTCGGAAGATGGTCCCGTGATGCTCGCGTCCTTGGCATGACCTACTTGGGTCATACTTTCCACGAGACCACCACGGGACCATGTCCTGAGGACAATACGATTAAATCCTAATCACAATGGGAAAAGTTATTTTTGACCCGGGCATTGACTCCGTGACGGGCATCCTGATAGGCACCGATCCGTTTTACCTCCGCCGCTACCCCGGACGCAACGGCGAAACCATGCATATCGTGCAGGCGCGTCCCGACCGGTCCCGGCATACCCCAACACCCGCCGAGGCAGCCAACCGCATAGCTTTCGGCATCGTATTCGGCAAGGAACGGCATCGCGAGTTCATCGCACGGACA
This sequence comes from Paludibacteraceae bacterium, assembly GCA_017507715.1. Classification (GTDB taxonomy): domain Bacteria; phylum Bacteroidota; class Bacteroidia; order Bacteroidales; family Paludibacteraceae; genus Colicola. The sequence continues at coordinate 1,799 of JAFWAK010000006.1, forward strand.
ATGAAAGGACAGTTACAAATCGAGTTTTTAGATTGATTATGGCACAAAGATTTTTGAAAACGGAGTTGGTGCTCCATCTGGAACGGTATATCGATGCTGCGGTGGGAAAGAACGGGCTGAACACGCTTATCTACGGATGGCGCAAGAAGCATCATTTCACCGACTCCGCCATCTATCAGCGCGACTATCTGACCTATGCCGAAACGGAATCGCTGTCGCAATACGCCGGCTACAACCTGATGGTCTGAAACCGCATTTTTTGTCCATAGATAAATTTTCGAATGCGGATGTTTGGTAGTGTGCGATAAAAGCGCTAATTTTGCATCGTCTTTCGGTCAGATAGGATAATGACTCATCGGGGCGTCTATCGCCTATCCTCAGTCTCGACGGGTCATAAAGGGATAAACCGAAAGACAGCCGGCTTAAAACACAGTATTAACCATTAAACCTAACTTTGACAATTATGGCAAAGATTACATTGCATGGTATGTTTGCCCGCGTGATGGGCAAATTCAACCGCTCCGAGACGCTGTATTTCAAGCGTTGCGCATGCGGGAAGGAGCAGCTGGGCGTGGATATGCTTAATCCGTCCAAAGCGACCGGTACGAAGAACGTAGCATGTCAGAACGCACTGAAGACGGCGGCACAAGCTGCCAAAGCCGCCCTGGCGGATCCGACACAACGTGCGGCGCTGGAAGAGGCATTCAAAGCGCAGAGCAAGTACAGTTCGTTATTCGCGTACACCGTTGCGCAGAAGTATGTCAAACCGAGTTTCGATTAACGGATATGAGTAAGCAACAGATCATCAAACTCGTCATCTCAGTATTGATAGCGGCACTGACAGCACTGGCAGCGGGAATGGGTCTGCAGAGTTGCACGGCGACACGGACGGTGACGACCTCCGCCAGCTATGTGCAACGCGGCGACACCACGACCACCATCATGACCAAGACCATCGAGACCTGCGATGCGACGAAGAAATGAGCGCAAGCTTGAGGAGATAAACCGAAAACGCGGAACCGACAGGTGTTTTATAGATAGAAACAAAACACAGATAAACACTGCCGCTAATTAATACCTCTGCGAGCCAATGAGTATCCATTCTACCAGCCTACTTGTAAGCGAGCTTCCAGATAGTCTGCTATAATGTATCCTCACATCCAAAGGATGTAATTGCTTAGCGGCAGCAATAAACACCGTGATTTGCAATCACTGAAAA
>JAFWAK010000034.1 GCA_017507715.1 Paludibacteraceae bacterium
AGATATGTCACCTCCGTACTCATCTCCTTCCATACAATAAGCTCATCCGTCTTGTTGTAATAACTCAAATCCACTTCAAGCGAACTCGAGCCTTCGTTTTTCATACGAGAGTCATTACGCGTAGAAGCAGGCGAATAGGACAGATAATGCTTGGTCTTGTGATTGTATAGTTGAACCTGCAGATGGCCGTCATGGAGCGGACTCAACACATCTTCCATTAGCCATCGCAGGTCGTTGTCACTCACCTCCTGCAACGAATCGAGTTCCTGGAACTTAGGCAGGTACGTATCGTACACGGCATCCCAATTCAAGCCGAACTGGTCTTCCTCATAGTCCCAGAGCGCATAATTCGCATTGAGTGCCGACCAGAGCACCTTGAATTTCTCACCGTAACTCCTCTCCGCCTTGCCGTAAACGAGGTTGTCGTCATAGGCATACGAGAACACATTGTCCGGTTCTTCGCGGCATGATACGCAAACGCACATCAGCGCACAGAGGATTATATGGAGCGACTTACGGTTCATCAGAAGATATAATCAAAGGAGAATTGGAGTACTAAAGGGGAATTATACGCCGGGTCTTTCACGTGCTCGGTGTTCTTACGCGCACTAAGCAGGCTGTAGTAATAGCGGCACTCAAATTGGATGGCCCAGTGTTCAGCACACTTGTATTCGATACCTATACCGCCTACCGGACCGCAGTCCCAACGCTGGTCACGCTTGGGATTGAGACCGTTCTCATGCAATTCAATAATCTCTGCAGGGTGCGAGAAATAGTTATAATCGGTACCGGTCAAACGGCTGGCCACCCAATAACCGCCGTAGAAACCAAGGTTCACAAAACCACGCACCTTACCGCTTCGCGCATTTCCATCTCGGTCATTGACCGCGCCGAAACTGAAGTTGACCATCACGGGCAACTGCATGTAGTAGTTCCAGTAATGATAATTCATGCCGGTCCGCACATAGCGCGTCATCCGGTGGTTCTTCTGCGTCATGTTCAGTTCGGCCTTCAGACCCAACCACGGGAAGAAATCATAGCGGCCATTGACACCCACCGTAAAGCCCCATTCGCCCAGATAGCGATAGTCGAGCAGGTAGTGCTTGTCTATCGTATAGAAGTTATAATCCGTGCCGGCTGACATACCGACACGCCATTGCGCTGCACACCGCATCGGCATCAGCAACGCTACGACTATACCTATTATCCAAGCACGTCTCATCTCGTGTTCGCAATTTGGGGTGCAAAGGTACTGCTTTTTTTTGACATATGCAAATTTTATTTGTAAAATTATGCATTTCGGTATTCTTGCGGCGTCTGTCCCGTGACGCGTTTGAAGAACCGGCAGAACGATGCGGACTCGTTAAATCCCAGCCGATAAGCCGTCTCCTTGACCGTCATCGGCCGCTTGTCCAGCAGTTGTTTGGCTTGCACCACAACATACTGGTCGATATAATCCGCCGGAGACTCGCCCGTAAGCGAACTGATGACTTTGGAGAAATACTTGGGCGTGAGATGCAGCAGGTCCGCATAATACTGAACTTCCCGTGACTCGCGATAATGTAGAGCCACGAGATCGCAGAAACGAGTTAACAAACCCGCATTGCGATTGTCGTGCCAGTCCTTGTCCAGTTCCCGACGGTAGTAATTGAGATATTCATAGCCTATGGCTAACAGCGATATGATCATCGCATAACGGTTCGGCATCTCCTCTTCGCTGCGCGCCGCCACAAAGGCAATCTGGTCCGTGATGGATTTTATCTGCTGTGCCTGCTCCGCCGAAAGCGGACTGATAGGTGCGATATTGAACTTTTCGAAATCGTGACTGAAGACATGAAACTGCAGCTCGTCAAAAAGCTTATGTGATAGCACCATGACCGTTGCCTGCATATCATCCGAACTCTCTATCGTACGTACGATATGCCCTGGCATCAGGCAGGAAATCTCACCTTCGCGCTGCGTCATTTCCCGCATGTCATACAGCGTTTTAACACTACCCCGCTCCATCAACATAATGGAGAAATGGGGGCAAAGACTATCGACATTGTACTGGGCAAAACGCGATATATTCGGCATGACTACCACACCGGTCTGTTCGATATTGCGCAACTGCGCTGCATAATTGGAAGTAGCATACATTTCGCCTGCAAAATTACTGCTTTTTTTTGAATTATACAAGAAAAAACGACTTTTTGTTAATAAATTTGCACAAACGGGTAATGCTTATATCGCTAAAAAGCAGTACTTTTGCAGTGATTATTGTTTGTCATACTTATTCACTTATTTCAAGGGTGCGTTTTTACCACCTAAAAAGTACTGACTTATTATTATCAAGAACCCTCCTGAGACGGGAGGGTTCTTTCTGTTATCGACTGAAATATCACAACAGTTCTACACTTCGATTGACGAATTTCGCAAGCGCTTCGCCCTTCAGTTGACCGGAAGCTAACAGCGCGATATCGATGAGCTGTTTCATCCGCTCGTCTTCGCCATCGAGCTTATAAGCCGTTTTGACAACGGTCTCTTTCTTGCCGTCCTTCTCCACTTCTTCCTGTACTTCCTCGGCGGTCTCTTTGCCTACCAACTCCTGGATGAGCGGATGCGAGGTGTTGAGCACGAGGTTATAGCTGTCCGGCATCTGGCCGTAGAACGACATGCCTTGCTGATGAGCTGCCATCTCTTTCATTCGGCGCATGAATTCGTTCTGCGTCAGAAATACCGGCAGAGCGTCTGCAGCCGCAGCCTCGCACGTGACGGTGTAGCGCAGTTTGTCTTCTGCCGTAGGCAGCAAGGCCTCAAAAGCCTTACGCAGACCTTCTTTCTGCTCGGCGCTATACTCGTCCTTGGCTGCGTCTTCTTTCTTGATGAGGTTCTCGATAGTGTCGCTGTCAATCCGCACGAAACGCAGTTTATCCGTTTGACCGTCTGTCTCAGCCATCATCGCTTTCTGCTCGGCCTGACTCATCATATGTACGTCCAGTTCGCCATCCATCAGCAGCACGTCATAGCCTTTGGCTTTGGCACGCTCGATATAGGTGTAATGCGCGTCCGGATCGTTGGTATAAAGGAGTACCAGGTTACCGTCCTTGTCGGTCTGCGCCTCTTTGACCTGAGCCTTGTATTCATCCAGCGTCGCGTACTTGCCGTCGAGGTTTTTGTAGAGTGCAAAACCGGTGGCTTTCTCGTAGAACTTCTCGTCGGTCAGCATACCGAACTGAATGAACATCTTGATGTCGTCCCATTTCTTCGCGAACTCGTCCTTGTCGGCTTTGTACAACTCTGCCAGTTTGTCAGCCACTTTCTTGGTGATGTAACCGCTGATTTTCTTGACGTTATTGTCGCTCTGCAGGTACGAACGGCTGACGTTGAGCGGAATGTCCGGACTGTCGATGACGCCGTGCAAGAGTGTCAGATATTCCGGTACGATATTCTCCACTTCGTCCGTCACATAGACCTGATTGCAATAGAGCTGGATCTTGTTGCGGTGAACGTCGAGGTTGCTCTTGATCTTCGGGAAATAGAGGATTCCGGTCAGGTTGAACGGATAGTCCACATTCAGGTGAATATGGAACAGCGGTTCATCCATCTGCATCGGGTATAACTCGTGATAGAACTTGTCATAATCCTCATCTTTCAACTCACTCGGCTTGCGTGTCCAGGCGGGATTAATATCATTTATGATATTCTCCTCGTCTAATTCCACTTCTTTGCCGTCTTTCCACTCTTTCTTCTTGCCGAAAGCGATCTCCACGGGCAGGAACTTGCAGTATTTGCGAAGCAGCCCTTCTATCGTTGCGTTCTCCAGATATTGCGGGAACTCGTCGTCGATATGCAGCACGATGTCGGTACCACGTTCCGCTTTGATAGTCTCTTCCATCGTATATTCCGGTGTTCCCTCGCAAGACCAGTGAACGGCTTTCGCGTCCTCTTTGTAACTCTGGCTGAAGATCTCAACCTTTTTGCTGACCATGAAAGCCGAGTAGAAACCCAGACCGAAATGACCGATGATAGCTTCCGCCTTGTCTTTGTACTGGTTAAGGAACTCCTCCGCACCACTGAACGCAATCTGGTTGATGAACTTATCCACCTCTTCGGCGGTCATTCCGATACCGTGGTCCGAGACGGTCAGCGTCTTCTTCTCCTTATCTATAGACACACGTACGCGCAAATCGCCTAAATCGCCTTTGGCTTCACCTACGGAAGACAAAGTCTTGAGTTTCTGCGTCGCATCAACCGCATTGGATATCAATTCACGCAGGAAAATCTCATGGTCGGAATACAAAAATTTCTTAATGACGGGGAATATATTATCTGATGTTACCCCAATATTACCTTTTGCCATATCTTTTAAAATTTCTGATTATTCTAATTAATCGGATTATTCCGATAAAACATTATCAAAAGGCATGCCACATAGTCTGCCTCTGCCAAAATGTCAGTTGCATAGCATCAAAGAGGGATGAGGAGACGGAGCAGTTGATTTTTTTACCCTTTCTCTTGCTCATATCAAAAATTTTGTGTACCTTCAGACTCCGCCTTTGTAATTATTCTCGGTCGGCTTGGTCTCCCCGACAGCCTTCCCTTTCGAAGCCAAAAGTCAATTGACTTCTTCACCAGCCCGAAAGTACGTTCGCGCAAATGCGTGAACTCCAACTAAATTGCCAAAATCATTCATTTATGCGAGCATAATTTATTTTTTTTGCCAATTTATTTGGTACTTCCATTTTTTTGTAGTACCTTTGCAGCCGCTTGCGGCTGAAAAGGCTTGGCAAGACACGTTAAATGAACGAGTTTTTGGAAAAAGAAGAAGCGATACTGAAGATGCTCAAGACCGTCTTTGACCCGGAAATACCAGTCAATGTGTACGACTTGGGCTTGATATACGGTATAGACATCAAAAATGATGGAGTATGCGATATTACGATGACGCTCACGGCGCCGTCATGTCCTGCGGGCGACTTCATCGTAGAGGATATCCGGCAAAAAGTAGGTTCTGTGGAAGGTATCAAGGATGTGAACGTGACCATCGTCTTTGAGCCCGAATGGACCAAGGATATGATGTCTGAAGAAGCCAAACTCGAGTTAGGGTTCCTCTAAATCACAAATCATAAATTTGCAATCATAAATCATAAATGATATATTTCCTTAGCGATGCCCATTTAGGCAGTTGGGCGATTGAGCGCAGTTACGCGCAGCAGAAAAAACTGATAGACCTGTTAGAGGAGATGAGCAAAGATGCCGTCTCCATCTATATGCTCGGCGATATGTTCGATTTCTGGATGGAGTATTTCATCCACGACAAGAGCAAGAGCCAGTATCATCCGTTCTGCAAGGAGTTGCGCAAGTTGGACAAGAAGGGTATCCATATTCACATGTTCACGGGTAATCACGACTTGTGGACCTTCGGCGGATTGCAGCAACTGACCGGTGCCGAGATTCACTACGAGCCCTGCACAATCAACCGTTACGGCAAAACGCTGTACCTCAGTCACGGCGACGGACTGCTGCCCAGCAATTGGGAAGAATACTACCCGAGCCGTATTCGCAAGAAAATCAAGCATTTCATGTGGTTGCGAAAGATATTCCGCAATCCTTTCCTGCAGTTCTGCTTCCGCTGCCTGCCGCCCAGTTGGGGTAATAAGTTCGGTTACGAATGGGCCAAGCGCAGCCGCCTCAAAGAAATGGCAAACCCCTGTCCGTACAAAGGCGAACATAAGGAAGAACTCGTCCTTTTTGCCAAGGACCAGGAGAAGCAGAATAACCACCGCGATTACTATATCTTCGGTCATCGGCATATCGAGTTGGACCTGCAATTGGAAACCGGCAGCCGCGTGGTGATATTAGGCGATTGCTTCAAGCAATGGACCTATGCAAAACTTGACCACAAAGGCCAATTAACACTTCATAGTTATGAGCAGTAGAGAAGAACAGTTAGCCGCTTTTGGGCGATTGTTAGACATCATGGATGACCTGCGGGAGAAATGCCCGTGGGACCGCAAGCAGACTTTCGACAGCCTCCGGCAAAACACCATCGAAGAGACATACGAACTGGCAACAGCTATCTCGCGCCACGACATGAACGAGATCAGCAAAGAGCTTGGTGACGTACTGCTGCACGTGGTCTTCTACGCCAAGATGGGTAGCGAAACGAAATGGAATTTCTCCGGTTCGCAAAATGACGAACCGCTCGATAATTTTGACATCGCTGATGTCTGCAACCGGATATCCGACAAACTCATCTTCCGCCACCCGCATGTATACGGTCAAATGACCAATGACCAATCACCAATTACCAATCCGGACGAAGTCAGTCATCTCTGGGAGCAGGTCAAACTCAAGGAGAAAGGCGGCAACAAGACCGTATTAGGCGGCATTCCGGACAGCCTGCCAAGCCTTGTAAAGGCTTATCGCATACAGGATAAGGTAGCAAACGTAGGTTTCGACTGGAAACAGCGTGAAGATGTGTGGGAGAAAGTGAAGGAAGAAATCGCAGAGTTCGAGGAAGAGTTAACGAGTGAACGAATGAACGAGTTAACGAATGAACGAATGGAAGCCGAATTCGGAGACCTGCTCTTCTCGTTAATTAACGTCGCACGACTCTATAAAATCAAGCCGGATAACGCATTGGAACAGACAAACCTGAAGTTCATCAAACGTTTCAACTACGTTGAGGCAAAGGCCAAAGAGCAAAATAAAAACCTCCAAGACATGAGCTTGGAGGAGATGGAAGCACTTTGGCAGGAAGCCAAACAGGCTTAGAGCCTGAGCAAGTTATTCATGCGGATTAACGGACAGGAATAATGAACCAGGCGTTGAGCGGTGAATATTTCTCTCCCGCTGTTGAAGAAAGCTTCATGGATATCTTCAAGTCACCGGTTTTCTGAGACACAAACCACATTGCCGTCGGATAAACATAGATATCCTCTATAAATTTCAGATACCCGTTCTCCGGATCGGAAGCATCTGTCAGGTGCTGCGTATAACCCGAGTCAATCAGCAATTTAAAGTCGCACTCCGAACTCTCGTACGTTACTTTAAACTCCGTCAGGTTGTTAAAACCACCGTATAGTAAGATGGGGAGACGAAGAGTATCTCCCACGTTAACCGTATCAGTCAACTTGACAGAATCTTGCACGCCTTCAAGCGTACTCCGATAAACATACCTCGAGAATTGAATCAACGGCGTTGAATGGTCATCGCTATTCAAACAAGAGCTCAGACCGAAAGCACAAATCGCAATTGCGATAAATAAAAAGATACGTTTCATATTTTTGTATATGAATAAAACTTTGTGTGCGGCATAAAAGACTCGAACTTTCACTCCTTTCGGAACCAGATCCTAAGTCTGGCGCGTCTACCAATTCCGCCAATGCCGCTCGTCGGAAGTGGCTCACAACGACTGAGTTCCAAAGGAACTCGTAAAGTTGCCGCACTTCCTCCTCTCCCCTAAAATCGGCAGATTTTCGGGGACCCCATTTGGGAAAAACCGTGCAAAATTACTGCTTTTTTTTGAATTGTGCAAGAAAATAAGCAAACTTTTTATTCTGTCGCACCAAAATGAATGATTTTGCATGCTTTTTCATTACATTTTGTCATATTGGAGACGCAAAATGTAGATTTTTGCAATTTTTATCAAAAAAAATTTGGTCATATCAAAAAAAAGTTGTACCTTTGCGCGATTTTTCATTTGTGCGCGTGTGCGTATTCCATATTTATACACGTACGCGTAATAAGGAAGCAATCACAACTAAACAAAAAAAATAACAAACAATGAAGAAGATTTTTACATTATTGTTTTTGGCCGCATTAAGCCTTGGCTTGTATGCGCAGAAGCAAGTCAGCGGTGTTGTCCTCGACGGCAATGGCGATCCAGTTATCGGCGCAAGCATTCAAGCCAAGGGGACCACGCAGGGTACGATCTCAGATTACGATGGTAAGTTTGAGATGGAAGTACCGGAATCTGTGAAGACTCTGGTAGTTAGTTTTGTAGGTATGGCTACACAAGAAGTGGCAGCAGGTAAAAACATCAAAGTAACCCTTCAAGAGAATAGCGAGGTTATTCAGGAAGTCGTTGTGACCGGTTATGGAAATGTATCTAAAGGTTCGTATGCCGGTTCTGCCCAGGCAGTAAAAGCAGAGGACATAGAGAAAAAGAGCCCTTCTGAGCTCTCAAAGGCCTTGGCCGGTGAAATTGCCGGTGTTCAAGTCATCAATGAGAGTGGACAACCTGGTTCGAATGCTACGATTCGTATCCGTGGTATCGGTTCGTTGAATGGTAGTTCTGCTCCTCTATATGTAGTTGATGGTGTTACCTACGATGGTGATATCAGTTCTATTGACCCGGGTGATATTGCAAGTACCACTATATTGAAAGATGCCACTGCAACTTCGTTGTATGGTGCTCGTGGTGCCAATGGTGTGATTGTAATCACGACCAAGAAAGGTACGAGTGGAGACGAAGGACATATTGATGTAGATGTTAAGTACGGTGCGAATATGCGTTTATTGCCGCTTTACGATGTCATCACGAGTCCTGAAGAATATGTCACTATGGCATGGCAGAGTATTTACAATGCTAACCGCTTTGTGAGCGAGCAAACTCAGGCTAAATCTATTACGAATGCTAATAATACAGTATTCAGTAGTTCCGGCATTCCTGTAGGCTATAACCTATGGCAAGCTGCAGGTAAGAACCTGATTATCGCAGATCCGGATAATGATGGACTGGTTAATCCTGCTTTTGATATGGAAATTCCACGTAAAGCCGGATATGAGAATCTGGAGTCTTGGAAAGATGCTATCTTCCGTGTAGGCCAGAAACTTGATGCTAATGTCAAGATCCATGGTGGTACAGAGAAAGTGAAATACTTCACATCCTTTGGATACCTGATGGACGAGGGATATTATCAAGCTTCTGACTACAATCGTTTCACCGTTCGTAGTAATGTGGATTACGAACCAAAGAAATGGTTAAAGGGAAATGTAAACTTGGCCTATTCGTATTCTGTAATGAACAGCCCTGACCAGAATCGTGACGGAGCAATGAATAACGGATTCTATTATGTCAACGCTATTCCTCCTATCTACCCGGTTTATCTGCGTGACGAAAATGGTAATATCCCTACCGATCCGCGTACAGGACTGCTGACATACGACTTTGGTAATGAGAACAGACGTTCCTTCGGTTTGGGTATTAACCCTGCCGGATCACTACAGTTAGATAAAGAGAATCAGGTGCAACACGAAGTGGATGCTAAAACGTCATTAGAGTTCAAACTATACAAAGGCTTGAAATTCACACTCAATGCCGGTTTGCACTATTACAACAACAAATATTCTCAGTTAACCAACATGTACTATGGTGACGCAGAGGGTATTGGCCGTATCGTGCAACAGAGTTATAACCTCTTTACGGTTTCAGCACAAGAGTTATTGGAATACAATGGTACGTTCGGCGACCATACTATCCGTGTGATGGCAGGTCATGAGAACTATCTGTATAATGCCAACTATATGATGGGATACAAATCCTATCTGGCTAGCGGCGAGAGTCTTGAACTCGGTAACGCTATTAAGATGAACGAGATTGCAGGAAACAGTACACGTTATGCTCTTGATGCATATTTTGCAACTGCTATGTACACCTATGGTGAGCGTTATACCATTACTGCTAACTACCGTGCAGATGGTAGCTCACGCTATGCGAAAGGTCACCGCTGGGGACACTTCGGTTCTGTGGGTGCTGCTTGGACATTCACAAACGAACCGTTCTTGCAGAGTTCCGCGGCTAGCGATTGGTTAAAAGATGGTAAACTGCGTTTAAGCTGGGGTGTGTTGGGTAACCAAATTAACTCTTTATATTCATACACTAACACTCTCGTCATTGAGAACATGAACGATCAAATCGCGTTTGTGGAAGCCAGCAAAGGTAATCCAGAGATTACATGGGAGCGTTCTAACGTAGTAGATCTTGGTCTGGAGTTCTCTTTGGGCAAATACATGGATTTCGAGTTTGACTATTTCTACAAGTTGACCGACAATATGCTGTATCCGCGAGCAGTAGCTCCGTCACTGGGTTACTCTTCTATTCCTACCAATGATGCCAAGATGGTGAACCAAGGTGTAGAATTTCAGGTAAATGTGCATGCTGTTGACCTACGTAATGTGAAGTTAGACTTCATGCTCAATGCTGCTCATTACAAGAACTACATGACCCAGATGCCTATCGACTATACTGATGCTGACGGCACAGAACACCGGATGCTGATGAATGGTGCTATGTCCGAAGGTCATTCACTATACGACCACTACACATTGAAATACATGGGTGTAGATCAGACATCTGGTGAGTCTTTGTTCGAGGCATACTATGACACTCGTGATGGCGAATTTATGGCTGACAAGGGAGATGGTTCATACAACTATATTCCTTCGCTACACCAATGGATACTTGAGCAAAAAGATGCAGGAGTAGATAATCCTGAGCAATATCTGGCCTCCACCACCACTAAAGATGCCAGCACAGCAGCTGCACAGTATGTAGGCAAGAGCTATCTGCCTGATGTATCCGGCGGTTTCGGATTTGACTTGGAGGTTTACGGTGTCACTCTATCCGCTACATGTTCTTACCAGATTGGTGGCTACGGATATGACTACACATATATGAGTTTAATGGATAACGACCAAGTAGGTAACCATAACTGGCACGTAGATATGCGTAATGCTTGGACAGAGAATAACACTAACACTGATATTCCTCGTCTGTCTAACGGTGCAGGAGAATATGACAGCTACGCTAACACCACTTCTACCCGTTTCTTGACAAGCAACTCGTTCCTTAGTTTGAATAACGTGCAACTAGGTTATAGCTTCCCGAAAAAACTGATCCAAAAAATCAAATTAGAGAAACTGAACCTCTATGTATCGGCTAACAACCTGGCTATTGCTTCGGCTCGTAGGGGTTACAACCCGATGACGTCCTTCACCGGTTCATCTGACACCCACGCTTATTCACCGCTGTCAACAATTATGGGTGGTATTAAACTAACATTCTAAACGGAAGATAACTTAAAAACATTAGCAATTATGAAAAAGATATATTATATTCTAACGCTTGCTGCTACGGCACTCTTATGGACCGGTTGCGCAGATAGTTATCTGACTCAAGAACCCGGCGGTTCCACGATAACAGAAGAGCAGTATCTAGAAATGGATAATGTAGTAGAAGGCACCGTGAATGGTGTATATACATTACTTTATCCATATGGTGGCGATCATGATGTATTTGGTCAACGCTCTATTGATATGTATGGAGATCTGCTATGCGGTGATATGGCCATGGAAACCTTCAACTATGGTTGGTTCCAGACCGATGAGTTAATGCAAACATACACCCGTCGTTCCTATTTCTGGGCTTATTACTATGGTATTATCCGCGCCTGCAACCGTGGATTAAATGCTGTGGAGGTAGACGGCAAGCCTGTATTGACAGATAAACCGGACACTCTCTCTGACCAGGCTTATCAATTTGGCACCTACTACGCTCAGTTGCTGACAATGCGCGGTTGGACATATGCCGGACTAACCCGTTATTTTATCCCTGTTGGGGCAGCGGAAACAGATTTAGCAGTACCTATCTATACGCAAGAGGTAACAGAGAAAGATTCTATTATCGGTGCTCCTCGCGCTACAGTAGCAGACATCTATCTGCGTATCGAAGAGGATTTGCAGACTGCCATAAGTTATTTCGATGCCTACAAACCAACTCGCGATAACAAAATCAAAACAAACATTGATATAGCTCGTATTCTTTTGGCTTATTCTTATTTGAATAAAGGCGACAACGCCAATGCGCTAAAATATGCAAAAGAAGCAATTGACAACGGTAGTCCATATGTGTTAGCACAATCAGAAGTGCTCACCACTGGATTTAATGACGTCACCAACAAAAGCTGGATTTGGGGTCAGGATGTAATGGTAGAGACCACTACCAGTCTGGCATCGTTCTTCGGTCAATGCGATATCTATTCCTATAGTTATGCCTCTGCCGGTGATGTAAAAGGTGTTGACCAGAACTTGTATGAGTCCATCCCTGCTTGGGATATCCGTAAAGGCTGGTGGGGCGTTTATGCTGCTAGCCATAAGGATGGTTCAGACTTCAAATATGCTCCGGACGGCAAGTTCTACTCCGCTACCAGCAAAGAACTGCAGGTGACCGTGATTGGTTAAGCGACAATGTCTTTATGCGTTGGGAGTTGGCTTATTTGATTGCAGCTGAAGCAGCATGTAGAGACAATAGTCTTACGGATGCACAGAACTACCTGTTTTCTATCACGGATAATCGTGTAGTAACAGGCCAAGAGACTGCTTATAACACATGGAAATCTGCACTTACAGACCAAGCATCATTGCTGGCTGCCATCAAATACAACTGGCATGTAGAGCTCTGGGGAGAGGGTTATGGTCTGCAAACCTTCCGTCGCTATGGAGAATCCGTAGTATTGGGTGCAAACCACAGACGTAGTAATAAGAACATCAGTCCTACGCAAGCACGTGTCTTTACATTCGAGTTGCCGTCCAGTGAGTTGTACTACAACCCGTATATTCGCACAACGGACGTTAGTTCACTACAAAAGAAACATTAATCAATTTATCATTCTAAATAACAATACACTGAGTATTAGTTCATTTATTTATTAACAAAAATTACATTCGTATGAAAAAGTACTTATTTTTAGCAGTAGCTGCAGTAACAGCTTTTGCATTCACAGGTTGTAAAGAAAACACACCTGGTGGTGGTGAAGAACCAGAAAGTGGTGTAAAAATCTCTGTAGTAGAGAAAAATATCAATGTAGCAGTTGGCGAGGAAGTGAAGATCCGCACAACTATCACTCCTGCCGGAACCACATTGAAACTTGTTTACACTTCTTCTAATCCTGATGTAGCTACCGTAAGTAGCGCAGGTTTGGTAACCGGTGTTGCTACAGGCGAGGCACAAATCGTTGTAAGCGCAGAAGGCGCTACTAGCGATACTTGCTTTGTAACTGTAAAAGACGCATTTGACGTGCTCTCTTGGAATGGTTGGGCTCTTTGGGATCTCGACAAGACCACTATCTTGAGCAATGATACCTTGGTGACCACGCTGAAAACAGGAGAAACAGTACACTGCGTGATGATCCCCGGTGAGTTCCACATCTGGGACAATGGTATCACCTATACAGAAACAGCACAAGGCGGCACTGTATCCGGTGCAGGTGAGGTTATTATCTGCAACTCTCCTATCTATTTGATCACCGACTCTTTGGATAAGTATGGCGCCAACTACTACTATCTGGGAACAAGCACATTGCAATTCGTTGAGAACTTCGACATGAATGATACAGCGTATGCATATTGCGCTGCCACCAACGCTATCACCGGAACGGCTGATCAGCACATGATTTGGCTGAATGACACTCTTGGTGTAGAAGAAGCTGCTATCAGTGGCATCGACGATACCTATATCCTCTACATTGACTATGACAACCAGAAAGTAAGTGGTTACTTCACCGGATTAGTTGGTAAGAGCATCTTTGGCGGTGACGAGAATGAAGCACTCTACAAAGCTAACATCAGCTGGTTTGACCCGTCCAACTCATACTATGGACTTGCTTTGAACGACTCACTCACAGACTTCAAAGATCCATTGGAGTTTGCAGAACTGTTGCCTAAATACTACGAGTACTTGGGCGAGAGCACTGCAGAGACCAAATACTTCAAGATGGCTCCTCCTGCAGCTATCCGTGGCGATGTTAAGTTTGACAAGAAAGATATTCCTACTGATCGCTTGTATATGAAGAAATAATCTAGTAGTAGATATGTATTTAAACAAGGCTGCCATATGGTAGCCTTGTTTTATTACAAATAAATATGCATTTATTTGCATAATTCAAAAAAAAAGTGTATCTTTGCACGCTGATTTAGATAAAAGTGTGCCTTTAGGCAAAGAAAACTTCTTTTTTATGAAAAAATATATCATACTGACCCTTTCGGTCGTTCTAAGTTTACCGCTGTTGGCAGTACCTGCTGATCCCACTCCATTTGCTTATACATTGGAGGATGGGAGCACCGTGATGGCCATCCGGCATGGCGATGAGTTTCATTCGTATATCACCACAGTAGATGGGCGCTTACTGAAAGGTAGCCTCTCTCACGAAGTGACAGATCGCGCAGCCCGAATGCGCAAAGCCAGAAACTCAGCGGGTGTATTGACCTATCCTGTGACAGGAGAACCGCGCAGTCTGGTGATATTGGTCGGATTTAAGGATTTGCCTTTTGCGCAAAAGCAAAGTGATTTTCAAGACTTACTGACGAAGAGTGGCTATAATTATAATGGAGCGACAGGTTCTTGCCGCGACTATTATATCGCTTCGTCTGATAGTATTTTCCGTCCGCAGTTTGACTGCTACGGTCCTTATACTTTGTCTGAGGATATGGCCTATTACGGTGCTAACACCACCACAAGTAATAGCGAGCACGCGGCTCAGATGGTAGCAGAAGCTTGTCAGATGGCGCATGATGCAGGAGTGAACTTTAAGGATTATGACACCAATAATGATGGTCTGGTAGATAATGTATTTGTTTTCTATGCCGGTCATAATGAAGCGGAAGGTGGTGGAGAGAATACTATCTGGCCTCATGCCAGCAATATCTCTTATCTGGGCGTTAAGTTAGATGGCGTCACAGTTAGTTCATATTCCTGTACATCCGAATACAAAGGAAGCAATGGTTCCACACGTTGCGGAATTGGTACATTCTGCCATGAGTTTGGCCATGTGATTGGTCAACCGGACTTCTACGATACAGACGATCACTATTACACCGTAGCAGACTGGGATATCATGAGTTCCGGCAGTTATAATAACAATGGTAATACACCTCCTCTCTTTTCGGCTTACGAGCGGATGTATGAAGGCTGGTTAACACCGGAACAATTAGAGTTACCGGGCACATATATGCTGCAAGACCAAGTAAACAACAAGAAACAAGCCTATCTGATAGCTGCAGACAAACATAATATGTCCAATACCTCTCCCAGCCCGTCGGAGTTCTTTATCCTAGAATACCGTAGTGCAGAAAATGTTTGGGATGCACATCTGCCAGGTTCCGGTATGTTGGTGTGGCATATTGACTTCCTGGGTTCTGCATGGACCAACAATACTCCTAACAACGGTCCTACCCTTATGCGTATGCACTTGGAGGAAGCGAATGGTGTAAGTTGGAAGAACCGTACTCGCAACGAAAGCGGTCGTGCCTCTGATCCTTATCCCGGCACACAGAATGTCACATCGTTTACTCCGGTTCTCCATAATGGAACAGTATTGGATCAACCCATCTTTGAGATTGAGGAGAATAACAATGCCGTCACCTTTACATATATCAGCAAAGGTAGTGTAACGCTAAAGACCAGTGTCAAAGAATTACATCTCACCACCACCGTTTCTGATAACAAGAAAGTTGTGGACTGGGAGCCTAAATCCTTTGAGCTGATTGGTAGCAGCTTGAATCCGGATGAGCAGATCACTATTTCCGGAAATAGCAATTTTGTACTTTATGAAGGCAATAACCCTCCAGCTCGTACAGACAGTCAATGGAAGACATCACTTCAGTTATCCCCAGAGAGTGACAGTACTATCCAGAAAAATATCTATGTAAGTTATCGTCCGAAAGCACAGAGCTGCGAAGCCACTACGTTCTCGTTAAGCATCAAGAGCAACTCAGCCAGTCTGGTATTGCCTCTCTATGGCTATTCGCCGCGTCCCACATATGTTTATACGCCGGATGTATATGAACCGGAGGTAATTACTCCATACTCTTTTGCGGCTTCTTGGGAAGAGATAGAAGATGCGTTACTTTATTATCTGACGCTTTATCAGGTGAGCGAAGGTACAACATCGTTCTTGCAGAACTTCGAGAACTTCAGCGATGCAGAGAAAGTACTAATGTCAGGATGGCAAACAAATACTTATCTAACCACCACCTCTGCAAAAGCAGATGGAAATCGTGCGTTGTATATGAAAAATCATGGTAACCAGATTACATCTGAGACCTATCCTTCGCCTATCACAAATCTAAGTTTCTGGTATAACGCCTTTGCAGCAACAATAGATACCGTGGGTATATTACAAATAGAAGCATATGACGGAGAAGATTGGAACATGATTGAATTACTGGTAGTCAAGAAAACATCAAAGAGTCAAACCTTCTCGCGTGATTTCGATATTGATAAAAACTACGTTTCTTTCCGTCTCACATGGCTTGACAACGGAGGAGCAGGTGTAGCGGTAGATGCCTTCAAGGCCACTTCATCACAAAAGATTGACTATATCTACAAAGGCGACCAATTGGCTTTGACCAACTATTATAGTGGTGCTATTCCAAGTTATACCTTCAATAACCTCAATCCTAATTCAACCTATTATTGGCAAGTACAATGTACGGATTTGGACAAGGGTTGTGAGGAACACCTGACAGATTTGTCTGCCCCGATAGCTGTAACTACTCTGGCTGGAGAGCCGATAGACAGCAAAAAACTGACTATATGCTATGATAGCATCAACTATAATCCGGCAACTCTTGCAATTTATCTGACCAATCCTGAGAAAGGCGATTACCTATATTTCTACAATACAAGCGGAAATTTAGTCCACCGAATTACAGTTATCCAGGGTGTATATAGTTACGAATTGCCACTCAGCAAGTTCCGTAAAGGCGAAATATACATGGTACAACATGGTAAAGACGGCGGAATAGGTCGTAAGAACAAACGAACAAAATTCATTTACTAATTTTACGCCTTTCCTACCGGGCATTTTAATACCGGTAAATAGATGAAGCACTCCCGCAAGAGGGTGCTTTTTTTCCCCACTTTTGTATATCAACATAAAAGGTCGAAAGCAAATATTCTCTACTTGGGGGCTTTCTATACTTTCATGAAATCAACTTACCCCATTTTACCCCACATTTTCATTAAATTGTTAATAACCCGCGTGAAGTCCTTATTTCACGCGGGTTTCTTTATGTCCGTACCTGTTGAAAACCTGTTTACAAGACAATTGAAAAATTTTTTTGTGGGGAATTGTGGGTTATTTCAAATATTTTTTGTATATTTGCACCCGATTTCAAAACAAAGTGGAGAATATGAATACATTCGTTGGAAACATAGAAGCACGTTTGGACGAAAAAGGGCGCATCTTCGTACCGGCGGCTTATCGTAAGATCCTGGCTGAGTTAGGCTCCAAGTTCATGGTAATGCGCCGCGACACAGACAACGAATGTCTGATGTTTTATCCTGAGCATGTATGGAATGAGAAGGTGGAACAAATGCGCCAAACTCTGGATGAATGGGATCCGGAGGACCAGCTTATTCTGATGCAGTTCATGGCAGACGCCGAATATCTGGAGTTGGATGCACAGGGTCGTATCCTGCTGCGTCAGCAGAACCTCGAGACCATCGGCGCACAGCAAGACGTGTTATTCGTCGGCATGCTGAACCGTTTTGCACTTTGGACATCGGAAACCTTTGCTAACAAGCGCCTCAGTCAGACCGAGTTGGCGGCAAGATTAAGGGCTAAGATGATAAAGAAAGTATAAAGACCTAAGAAAATGGTTGGGTAATGATCATGTCAATCACCTACTAATTACCTACTATAATGATGATTCATGGCTAACGTCTATCACATACCGGCAATGCTAACGGAGACGATTGAAGGTTTGAACATCAAACCGGAGGGAGTCTATGTGGATGTGACATTCGGAGGAGGAGGGCATAGTCGTGCCATCCTAAGAAGGATGGACGAAATTAAAAATGAAAAATTAAAAATTAAAAATTGCGGCCTACTCTTCTCGTTCGATCAGGACAAGGATGCGTTGCAGAACGCGATAGACGATGAACGATGGACATTCGTGCACAGCAATTTCCGATACCTGCGCAACTGGATGGATTTCTACGGCGTTGACGGAATAGACGGTCTGTTGGCGGATCTGGGTGTTAGTTTTCACCATTTCGACTGTCCGGAACGCGGTTTCAGTTTCCGGTTCAGCGCGCCGCTCGACATGCGCATGAACCAGACTGCCAAGCGCACGGCAGCAGATATCGTGAACGGATACAGCGAAGAGGAGTTGGCGAAAGTGCTGTGGCTGTACGGAGAATTGAAGAACGGCAGGCAGGTAGCTAAAAACATCTGCAAGGCGCGTGCACAGAAACCGATTCTTCGTACCGAAGAGCTGGTAGAGGTAGCCTACCCCCACCCCCTCCCTAAAAGGAGGGGAGCTGAGATAGAAGTACCGGCGCAGTACAAGAAGGATTTGGCGAGGATGTTTCAGGCGCTGCGGATTGAGGTGAACGACGAGATGGGTGCATTGCGAGAGATGTTGGTGGCAGCAAGAGATTTACTGAAACCGGGTGGACGCATCGCTATCCTGACGTACCACTCACTCGAAGACCGGTTGGTAAAGAATTTCCTTCGCAGCGGAAACCTCGAAGGCACGATAGAAAAAGACTTTTACGGCAACGCGTTGACGCCGTTTGATGTTATCGAGAAGGGGCGTGAAGCCTCAACCGATGAAGTAGAACGGAATCCGCGTAGCCGCAGCGCCAAATTACGCGTAGCAGAGAAAAAGAGTTAGAGAATTAGTGAGTTAGGGAATTAGAGAATGGCAGACAAGCACGACATACAGAGCTGGCTGAACGGCGACAAACTTCGCAGTAAACGCCTCAAAGAGCAATATCCTCTGCTCGGCCTGATAGCCGTGCTGGTTTTTCTATATATCCTAACCGGTTATCAGTCGGCCAAACAGCAACACCGACTGACGGACACCAAGAAAGAGATGCTGGACGCCAAGTTCCGCTACATGACCATTAGTGCGCAATTGACAAACACCACGCGGCAAAGCCAGATTATCGAGGCGCTGCGTGAAAACGGAAGTGCGCTGCAAGAGAATACCGTACCGCCCACTAAAGTGGGACGGTAATTTTAGATTTTAGATTTATGATTTAAAATTTTAATGAGTGACGAGCAAAGAAATACAGTCTGGCGATTTGCTATCATCTTCAGCGTCATCCTACTCGGCTTTATAGCCGTGTTGGGAAAGATAGTGTACGTCCAGACGGTAGAACGTTCGCAATGGCTCAAAGTGGCGGAGAACCAGATTCCGACACGCAAACCGATTCCTGCCACACGCGGAAACATATTGGACTGCAACGGTCGGCTGTTGGCCTCCAGTATGCCGCAATACTATGTATATATGGATACACGCGTGCCCGCGTTGCATGAGAAGCAAGGGAAACTGTTCGTCGAACATATCGACAGTCTGGCGTTTGACTTAGCGACCATCGTAGGCGACCATTCTGCGGCAGAATACAAAGCGCGTATCACCAACGCTTACCGTCGCGGCGAGAAACGCCTGAAAGTATGCGACCATCGTATCAACTACCTGCAGCGGCAGTCCCTTGAACAGAACAAACTGATTAAGAAAGGGAAATACAAAAGCGGTATCTTCTTCGAAGACCAACACCGCCGCATCAAACCTTACGGTATTCTTGCAAGTCGTACTATCGGCGGCATATATGGTGAAGGCGGAAGCGGTAACTCGGGTTTGGAGAAACGCTTTGACAAAGAATTGCGCGGAGAGGACGGCATGAGTTCCATCCAGCGTATCGGCGGACGAAACGAGTCTGTCACCGAAGAGGAAGCACAGGACGGTCTGGATGTGGTGACAACCATTGACGCCAACCTGCAAGATATCGTGGAGAACGCGTTAATCGCCAAGACAGCTGAACGCGGCGCCAAATGGGGATGCTGCATCCTGATGGAAACTCAGACGGGTTACATCCGCGCGATTGCCAACATCGACCGCTCGAACGAAGACGGCCAGTATTACGAAGCGCAGAACCATGCCGTTCAGCGTGTCGAGCCGGGTTCGACCTTCAAGACCATCGCCCTCGTAGCGGCTTTAGACGACGGCAAGATTAAAATCAACGACACCGTGAGTGTGACTCGCGCGCCGTGGAAATACTTTACCGTACAGCATACAGATGCTCATGCCATGGACACCCTGTTGACCGTCCGTTCGGCATTGGCTGTATCCAGTAATATCGCCCTCGCCAAACTTATCACACGCAGTTACGAAGGCTCGGCCAAGAAATTCGTGCGTCGCATTGAGAAGATGGGTCTGATGGACAGCGTGTATTGCGAGATACCGGGGGCAGACAAAGTGCGCATCGATATTCCGAAAGACACAGTGACGCTCAGTAAGATGAGTTACGGCTATTCGGTTGAGTTGAGTCCGATGCAAATTCTGATGTTCTACAACGCTATTGCTAATAACGGTCGAATGATGCG
>JAFWAK010000035.1 GCA_017507715.1 Paludibacteraceae bacterium
GGTAAGACCTTCGAAGCGCGGGTCGGTTGTTAAACCAAGCACGTTAGTGTAACGCTGTGCAATAACGTCGTTTCCAATAGGCAACTGGAAGAGCATCGTCGTGTCCTTGTCGCCGCAGTCGGACTTGATATGAATATCAATACCGTACGGCGTCGATTCTTCAGCCGTAGACGGAATAGTCAGCACAAACTCAGTAGGTGTAATGGTCAGCATGGAGGCATCGAAACCGGCAGCTTTCGCGGCTGCGTCGAAGTCCACGGTGACGTTACTTCCCTGCAGGTTGATAGAACTGGTGTAGGGAATATGACCTACGTATTGCTTTCCTCCTTCCGGGCACGGGATATCCGGTGTGCCGATAGTGAAGGAGTAGCGTCCGATAGTAACGGTTATCTTAATCACATCTACGGCAGACTGGCCTACACAAAGGTTACTGCTCTTGCGATAGATGGATACTTTTGCGTTGTAGTCACCACCTTTCTGATAGTAGTGCGGCACATCTACGGTGTCTGTAACGGTTACGTCAGGCGTGCCATCACCAAACTCCCAGACAATCTTCTCAAACTCATAGTCCGGTTTGCAAGCAAAGTGAATCGTATCCACGCCGCAGAGCTTGTTCTCTTTGTCGGGCGAGAACTCTTCGCCGTTGATATAAATGGACTGAGTGAGCGGCTTGGTAGCACCACCGGCTGAATAGCCGTAGGATTCGTTCGAGGTGAAACCGTATACATGCGCAATGAAGTTCGAACCATCACTCTTAAGTGTGTGCGAAGCGGCGGTGCTACCTAGCGATATCTTTGCGTACTTGTATGTGGACGAACCGCTAACAGGTTGGAATGATGTCGAAATTGAAGCACCATCCAAAGTCATCAGTTCGGGTTTGTCTGTTACAACGTTTACATAGTGAGCGGTCGTACCGTTCAGACTGGAGTAGGTAGCAAAAGTCACTTGGTCAATCTGTTGCTCAATCGGGTTTACCCATAGCATAGAAGGATCACCGTCACTTACGTCGTCCGCTTTCTTGGAAGCTGTGAACAAGTGTACGGCATAACCGCAAGAAGTGGTTACAACGCAACTACCGTCTTTAGCATACGTACCTTGATCTCCGATGATAAATTCCCAATAATGTTTGCGTTCGTTAGCAAAGTTGAAGGTGTGAACCAAGTTTCCGTTGATACGCACTTCCGTACCGTCGTTAAGCGCGAGGATACGAATATAGTCTTTGTGACGACCAGCAGAAGAGGTCAGCACGAAGGTGTTACCCCAATAGCGTGTCGGCATTGCTTGCGAGAAAATATGATCACGCTCTTTGGCCTGATAGGGAATATTGGTATGCGGACAACCTTGGAATACTGCAATCTTCTTGCCGTCGCGTGCTTTAACGTAAGTTCCGGAGAGATCGCCCGGATCTTTATCTTTCTTGCCGGTCCAAACATAGAATACCTGGCCTTTCATCAATACAGGAGAATGGAGCGTGTCGCCTACTTTCCAGTTGGCTATTTTAATGGAGTCCGGATCTGTCCAGCCGGCTCCACCAGACCATTCGTAAGCGCCTTTGATATCTGTAATCCTTTCAGTTTCCTCAGTTGGACAGTAATCTACGACAGTATTGTCCTCGGCTGCGATAATAGCAAAGTGCGAACCTTGTGTGGCGCTCACGCCTCCGTGGTCAGACGGGGTATAAGTCTGAATAATATATTCATCGAGCAACGAAGCCGTCGGCAGGACGTTCGTGGCATCGAAAGTAGCCTTCTTGTAGTTGGTGGCAAAGAGTGAGATGTTGGCCGTAGATGTAACATGCAGGGCACAAGTGTCCACTGTCTCCGAGTTTACGGCGTAACATACCTTACCGGTTGTTGTCATGGCTGGACGTGCATTGTTGACCAGCACATTACCGGAATAGAGTTCTACCAGTTTCATCTCATTTGCCGTAACGTTAACAGTCTCCGAATAATTTGTATACGGGTTCGTAATCGTTACCTGGCAATCCTCACGAGAAGAGATGGAAAGCGACAGAGTCAGTGTGTTGTTGGGGTCTTGGTCTGCTTGCATGAAGGTTACCCAAAAATCTTTACCTTCTGTTGACTGCCCTTCCTGAACGGTGTCTGCCATCAGTCGTCCGAAAGGCATCAGCATCAGGCAGCAGAGCAGGGCGTTAAAAAGTTGTTTTTTCATATTGATTTGTTGTGTTAAATGTATGCAGTATTAAAACGACTGCAAAATTACACAAAAATTCTCACGCGCGCGTGCACATTTCCACAAAAAATGTGGAAAAATTGACACATTTATTGAATGCGTTGTCCTAAAGTGGTATAAATTGCCGTATTTCGAATAATCACGACTTGTCCTTCGCGCATTTGCTTTCGTGCGACGGGTTCTGTCTGTTCGGGCACAATAAGGGCTGTGTGGTCTTTTTTAGGGCTGAGCAGATAGAGCTCTTGCATACATGCGCGTTTGCTCGTGCTGCCGCCTACGGACACCAATTGGATGGTCTGTGTGCCTGCCGGAACGCTCAAGCGATAGCGTACCTCGTGGCGCGTCTCCATTGTGACGGTGACTTGAATCGACTGCAGCAGACTGTCGTCAGCATACACGTCGAGTTGCATCGAGGTGGCACTATTATAGGGCGAAGCCCTAAAAGCAAGAATGGCGCTGTCGGTCAGGTTCAGCCCGGTGAACGATATCTCGCCGTCAGTGCTGCCCTTACCCATCGTGATGGAGGCGTTGCCATTAGACTGGATACCGCTGTTGGCGCTTCCGCCGGGTATAGCATTGATGTATGCGGCGGTGATGGCCGGTAGGTTGATAATGATGTCGTAGAGCTGCTCGAGTTCAGGTTGCGGCTCTTCGGCGATACACATGCCCTGCCGGAACGCGCAAGTGAGCGACTGCAGGTCAACCGCTTGTCCCTTTCGGTTACCCCAGATGTATTCCACCAGTTCAGGATAGTCGATGTAGGGATTTCGGTTTCCCTGGATATCCGATATATTGTCCATGCGGCACAGCTCTTTGTCGCTGACGGGGTCGGCGCGATGCCAATCGAGCAGGACTTTCTGAATTGTGTCTGAGAACATCAGGTAATTTGCATTGCTGATATATTGCGGGTAGGCAGTCCAGTTCAGGTATTCATAGGCAGTAGCCATATAGAAGTACGCACGTGCAAAGTCGCCGCGGTACTCCGGTGCCGGTTCCCAGCAAATATAGCCGTAGCCCGAACTCTTGGCTGCATCCATACGGAATGAGCCGTTATCGAACTTGTCGCCTTTCTTTACATGTCCAGGCGCATAATTACTTTTCTGCGAATTAGCACGCTGGTCAGACGGGTTGAGGTTATAGAGGTCCTTGTAAGCTATCCATGCGGGGTTGTCTGCGGGCAGTTTGTTGTTCCATCCCCACCAACTTTTCGGCAGACAATGCTCAATGTTGAGTGAACATCCGGAATCACCGAGTTTGTTAGGATAATAGCGAATACTATTGGAATACATGTCCCAAACCTGATTGCCCGGTAAATAATCCGTAAACGGTAACGCTTGCCACGTACCGTAGGCTTTGAGATCGCCAATCACCCAACGGCCGGCTGTGTCGTTCGTCGTGTGGTACTGGTTGATACCGTATTCATAGCGTTCTCCGCCACGTACAATGAGGCTGAGAGTCGATTTGAGCGCGGAGTCTTGTTTGCCGTTGATGGCATCATAATAACCCTGCGGAATATCTGCTGCCATCAGAGAGACGGTGCAGAAGAGGGATGTGACAAATACGAAAATATTTCTCATGGTATGGGTGATTTTCAGAATTCTGATAAGCATTTAAAAAGGATATACATAGGACTTACATAGGATATACCTACGTTCACACCTTATGTTTGCTACATGCCAAAAGGATATTGAGCGCCACATACCAAAGGATGACGGCTGTGCCGCTGAAGAAGGCGAACTCAATATGCTTGGTAACGATTGCTTTTGCTATGCAAAAGGCGATGAGGATGAGACAACCGACAAGAAAACTGATAATGACCGTTTTCTCGCGTGCCCAGCCTTTAAAGCTGAAGAACGGAATCTCGGCGTTCAGCAGGTAGCAACTGAGCAGCGACAGGCCGATAAGAACCCATGCCATCCAGTCGTATGCGAGAGCCGAAATAGGCAGGCAGCAGATGCCACCCCAGAAAATAGCGTTAGCCGGCGTAGCAAGGCCGATGAATGAGTCATGCTGACGCTCGTCCACATTGAATTTAGCCAGACGCAGGGCGGAGAAAGCCGCCATGATAAGTGCCAGACCGGCCCACCAACCGAGGATGGGACGGAGAAAGCAGAAGAGCATCATAGACGGTGCGAGACCGAAGGTGATATCATCTGCCAGCGAGTCCAACTGGACACCGATGGGACTTGGTGCTTTTAGCAGACGGGCACTCAGACCATCGAAGAAGTCGAAGAAAGCACCGCATAAGATAAACACAAAAGCCCAGATAAAAGCACCTTGTGTGGCTAAAAATACCGCTATACTTCCGCAAAGCAAATTGCAACTGGTGATAGCGTCAGGAATGATTCGTTTATAATTCATAACTTTCTATATATCAAATAAGTAACTGCGATGGAGGGGATGCAACAAACCATCACAATCCAGAAAAATCCGAGGTAACCGACGGCTTCCTGGATATATCCTGCAACGGTACCCGGTAGCATCAGACCGAGGAACATAAAAGCCGTGCAGATGGAAAAATGAGCCGTCTTATGCTTGCCGTCCGCCACATGAATCATGTATAACATGCAGGCTGTGTACCCCAAACCGTAACCGAGTTGCTCGAGGCCTACACAAAGGCTGAGCAGCCAGAACGAGGTGGGTTGGAACTGCGCAAAATAGACGTACACGATACAAGGCAGCGTAAGGCACAACGCCATCGGAATAATGGCTTTCTTAAGTCCGGTCTTGCTGGCTCAGATTCCGCCTCCGATGCCACCTAAGAGCATGAGCACCACACCAATTCCGGTTATCTGACCGATGGTATCTACGGTAATGCCTAAACCGCCTTGCTCTTGCGCCGCAAGGAAGAAGGGGTTGCATAACTTGAGCAACAATGCTTCCGGCAGGCGGTAGATAAGCATGAAACAAAGGGCTAAGACGATACCCGGCTTGCGAAAAAAGTCCGCGAATACCTGTCCTACCTCGCGCCATATAGCCCGTGCATTCATCGGTGCGGAAGGCTCTTCCACGCGCGGCATTGACCATGTGTGCCACAGGGCGATGAGGGCCAGAATAGCGCTACAGAGGAGTAGGGCATAGGTCCATGAACTTGGTATATCCGTGCGTTTCTGCAACCATCCGACAAGCATCAGTAACAGCGACTGGCAGAAGATATTAGCGATGCGGTAAAACGTAGAACGCAGACCGACATACGCCGACTGGTCATGCGCGTTGAGCGCAATCATATAGTATCCGTCAGCCGCGATATCATGCGTGGCGGAGCAGAAAGCGGTGATGGTAAAAAGAATAAGGGCGATCGTGAAATGGCCCTGTGGCGCCAACCAAGCCAGTAACGCAGCCGTCACAGCCATCATGATTTGCATCGTCAGCACCCACCATCTTTTCGTGCGAAGTACGTCTACAAACGGACTCCACAGCGGTTTGACCACCCACGGAAAGGCTATCAGCGAGGTGAACAAAGCCATCTCACTGTTAGGCACACCCAATTGAGCAAAGAGCGTGACGCTGATGCTTGTAACCAAAAAGTATGGGATACCTTCCGCTAAATAGAGCGTTGGCACCCATACTAATGGTGAAATATGTTTTTTCTCCTTATTAATAATGCGTACGCGCGCGTTATTATTGGAAGTTTGCGCGGTTGTCAGTTATCTCGGCGTTGTCTTCCACAATCTGCATAGCCTGATAAGGCATGTATGCATAGCGGCTTGCCAACTGAGCTTTCTCGCTCTGTGCGTCGAAGGCAGCCTCCATATTGTTGGCGGCTCCGGTCTTAACCATGAATACGCCCATATTTCCCTGAATAGGAGCACTCAACGCGTTCTCACCCTGCGCGATAGCAGCACCGATAACGGCCGGTTCCAGACCAGCATTACCGAAACGGCTGTCGCTCAGCGTTACGCGCTCAACGTTCTGAACCGGCTGCTCCATGATTTGAGCGGCAGCTTCCAGACTCTCTACGCCTTTGAGTTGTTTGATGATATACTGTGCCTTGGCGTTGTTGGTAGCTTCGTAGGTCAGTTCAGCGCGAACGGCATCCAATGGACGATACTCGCCGTCGTTTACCTCTACCAGCGCAACTACAACGAACTGCTGACCGCACTCGAAGACGTCAGAAACTTGACCTTCCTTCGCCTCAAATGCCCAGCGAACGATAGGACGGCTGGCTCTGAGTTGGCCTACCTTATCGGTGTTGTTGGTCATGTTATATTGCGGAAGAACGGTCATACCGGCCTCTTGTGCAGCAGCCTCCATAGCTTCTGCATTGTTGTTCTCCACGATGAACTGCTTAGCGCTGTTGTAGATAGCGGAGTAGGTCTTGCTGGACGGCGTTACCTCGCGTGCCAAAATAGCCAGTTTTACTTTCGGTGTCGGTTTGCCGATCTCCGTGATCTCAAATGTCTGCTCACCCATGCCGATGGCTACAGTGAAGCGATCACCGCGTTTGCCTGCAAATGCCGGCTCGGCGATGTTCTTCGGCAGATCCGTTGCTTTGTACCAATACGCCTCCTGCTCCTCGCCGTCCTCAACGACAGCCTTCAACTCGACTGAGTCAGGCAACGAATAGCCGGCCTGCATGATACGGGCCATTGCGTAGGTGTTGTTCTCAAAGAGAATATCGGTGCATTGACCGGCCTTGGCGCCTTTGGCGAACGCAAACTCCTTGAATTGAGCCGGAACGGTCTCCTCCGAATAGTCACGACCATCGTACATGATGTCCGAGTTAGTATTGACAACGAGGCTTACGTCCTCTGTGGTCTTGAACTCTTCCTGCAGACTGGTCATCAGGTTCTCTGCAGCCTTGAAGTCGTCCTCAGACGGAGCGATATCGAAGGTAACATACTTGATAGTACGGTTCGGGGTTTGCTTGTATTGCTCTTTATGCTGCTTGTACAGGGCCTTAATGTCACTCTCGCTTACCTTAACCAAACTGTCGGCTACGGTATAATACGGTTGCATTACATATTCTGCACTCACGCCGTTCTGACGACCGTTGAACGCATATTCTGCATCCAGCGAGTTAGCCCTGAACAGGTGTTGAAGCAGGTTGGTGTATTTCTCCTGCATATAGCTGATACGAACAGCTTTCTCCCAGTAGAGCCAATAGGTCTTAGCCTGCTGGAGGTTGGCGTTCTGCTCGGCATCCTCGCTACCCTCATTGATCGCATTGATCAGGTTCTTCACAGCCTCGCGACTGAACTGACCGTTCTCGTCCATGAATGCACGACGACCACGCAGGATTTGATGCACGTTGTTACCAACGCATAATTCCGTTAACTCATCAGCGGTGATGTTCATACCGATCTCCTTAGCCTGCGCACGCAGTGTATAGTCCATTACGAACATGTTCCATACCTGGTTGCGGATCTGTGCGTACGTGTCTTCGTCAAAATCTGTACGACCACTCTCAATCTTGTACACTTCCGTCAATTGATCCTTTGCTGCTTCATACTCCGTGTAGTGTACTTTCTGTCCCTCGATGACGCCGACATTCTCGCGGCTACGGTTGAAGAAACTGCTACCGGAGTTCAAAAAGTCTCCGAGGATAAATGCCAACATGGCCAAACCCACAATTGCAATCAGCAGGGCGCCATGATTTCTAATCTTTTGTAAACTTGCCATTTTTTATATTAAACTTTTAATTGAATTTCTTAGAAGTTCGGGTTTGTGGACTCCTCCATGTAAGCACGATAAGGCTCACAAGTACCGTTGTAGTTCTGAATCTTACCGTTAATCAGTACGGTGTCTCCTACAAGTACCTGATCGAGGCTGGTGAATTTACCGGAAGCGGTCTTGTGATAGGTCTGATAGCATGTAGCGTACGAGAGACCGTCAGAAATGTTGAAGGTCATGTTGCCATAGGACCCGAGGTCTGTTGTTTCAACACTGGTAACTACGCCACGAACGCGGTATGCGTCTGTCGTTGTCGCTTTTTTCTCCAGCGTCAAAGCAATCTTCTCGGCCTCGGTCACACTGATTTCACCTTCTCCTGGTGCCGGACATCCCGGGAATGCAGGGAATACCTCATTGAAGTGGGCGTTGTTGGACATGTACACGAAGCAAGCGCCACTTGACTCATAAACACCACCGAAATTGGTCAGATAGCAACTAATCACGATGAAGTCACCCTCTTTGACGCAGTCCG
Source organism: Paludibacteraceae bacterium (assembly GCA_017507715.1). Lineage (GTDB taxonomy): Bacteria > Bacteroidota > Bacteroidia > Bacteroidales > Paludibacteraceae > Colicola. Next base: position 8,339 of record JAFWAK010000035.1, read on the forward strand.
TGTCAGGCAACTTGGCACCGAACTTACCTAATACGCGGTATGCGTAGAATGTCTTCTTGCTCTGCATCTCAGCGTCCGGAGCCGTCGCGGATATATATACGAAGTCATTTCCGTATTTCGGGAAATCAGTCGGGAAAGTCTCGCTACGGTTGAAGCCCGTTACGTAACCTTTGATGAAATATTTCTCGGCACTGACTTCGCTACCATGCAGTTTCTTGGCAATTTCCACAGCCTCGTATACATTGATCGTACCTTCAGGAACCACGAATCCCTCCGGATCCGGAGTGGGAGCAGGATCCTTGGCTGCCGGCATCGTGTCAGGAATCTGCTCGTTGTTGGTTCCCGGGCCGTCAATATTCGGCTTCTCGTTACAACCAATAAATGTCATAGCGACCAGTGCGCTCAGTACAAAAATACTCTTTTTCATATACTTATTGTTTTAGATATTATCCTTAAGGTCCGCTATTATGCACAATTTCTCAAAATAGCGCACAAAATTACAAAAAATATTTCACGCGCGCAAATAAAATTAAAAAAAAAAGTAAAAAAAACATGTTTTTCTTGCGTATATCATAAAAATGTAGTATCTTTGCACGCTTTTTGATTATTAACCCAAATTAGGAGGAAAAAACTATAGCAACACCCCCGATGAGACCGCGTGGCGGTCGCGTTATCAAAGAAGACCCGCATCGTATTAATGATAAGATACGTGGAGTCGCCCAAGTTCGCCTTATTGGCGATAATGTAGAGCAAGGCATCTACTCGTTTCAGCAGGCTATGCACATAGCCGATGAGCAGAACCTCGACTTGGTCGAGATAGCTCCTACCGCTACCCCGCCTGTATGTCGGGTGATTGACTATCAGAAGTTCCTCTATGCGCAGAAGAAAAAGCAAAAGGAAGCGAAAGCGAACCAGAAGAAGCAGGAGGTAAAAGAGATTCGTTTCGGTCCGCAAACCGATGATCACGATTACAACTTCAAGCTCAAACATGCGCAGGAGTTCCTCAAGGATGGTAATAAAGTAAAAGCATATGTGTTCTTCCGCGGACGCTCCATCGTCTTCAAAGAGCAGGGAGAATTGCTGTTGGCGCGTTTTGCTGCTGACCTGGAGGAATACGGGAAGGCAGATAATGTACCGAATCTCGAGGGAAAACGAATGATTATGTTCGTTAGTCCCAAGAGCCAAAAATAAAACAACGCACAAGTCGTAGGGCTTACCTTGTAACCCCCATGAACTGGGGGTGGCTGCCTGAGACTGTGTATTTACTAACAATTAAAATTTATACAAAATGCCAAAGGTAAAGACTAATTCCGGTGCCAAAAAGCGTTTTACGCTTACCGGAACAGGTAAAATTAAGCGTAAGCACGCTTACAAGAGTCACATTCTGACGAAGAAGACTAAAAAGCAAAAACGCAACTTGACTCATGTTGCTATTGTAGACAAGACGAACCTGCGCTCCATCCGCGAGATGCTGTTGCTTCGTTAAGTATTAACCATTAAAGTGAAAGGAAAGAGAAATGCCAAGATCAGTAAATCACGTTGCTTCGCGCAACCGTCGTAAGAAGATCATGTCGCTCACCCGTGGTAACTTTGGTGGTCGTGCCAATGTTTGGACCGTAGCAAAGAACACATGGGAGAAAGGTTTGCAGTATGCTTACCGCGATCGTAAGAACAAAAAACGCACGTTCCGTGCTCTGTGGATTCAGCGTATCAACGCTGCCGCTCGCCTCGAGGGTCTGAGCTACAGCCAGTTGATGGGTTACCTCAAGAAAGCCGGTATCGTGATCAACCGCAAGGCGCTTGCTGACCTCGCTATGAATCAACCCGCTGCTTTCAAGGCAGTTGTTGACCAAGCTAAGAAAAAAGCAGAAAAAGCTGCCAAGTAATTGAATCATCTAGCTAGATGTTCTTACAAAAAAAAGCTCGTTCATTTGAACGGGCTTTATTTTTTTTCTTTAAACTTTCAACTTTAAACTTTCCACCTTAAACCTTCAACTTTCCACTTTCCACTTTTATCTTCTCTTCCAGTTCTTTACTTGCCGGAACGAGCGGTAGTCGCACATAATCCTGTATAATTCCTTTCTGCGCCAGAACGGCTTTGATGCCGACGGGATTACCTTCCGCAAATAACAGTCGTACCATCTGAGCGTACTTGGCTTGCAGCGCAGTGTCTCTGTCATGCACAATGTGCCAAAAATCTTCTGCAAACGCGTTACTTGCCACACTTATCAAGCCTGAGCCACCTGCTTGCATTACCTCGCACGCAATTCCATCATCGCCTGAGATAACAAGAAACTCTCCCTTCCCTTTAGGGGAGGGCCGGGAAGAGGCTTGTATTATCTGCTTGATCTGCTCGAGATTGCCACTGGCCTCTTTGATGCCGGCAATCTTATCCGGATGTGCCTCGTAGATACGGATGACTGTTTCCGGAAGCAAGTTCACGCCCGTGCGGCCTGGTACATTATATAGAATAACCGGTATCGGACTTGCCTCTGCAACCTTGCAGAAATGCTGATACAGACCTTCTTGGTTCGGTTTGTTATAATACGGGCACACGCTTAATATAGCGGCATAGTCGCGTTTCAACTCGTCGTGCATCGCCTTCAGTTCTGCGCACACGGCCGCTGTGTTATTACCTCCTACACCTAAAACCAACGGCAGACGACCATGTACGTAGTCCACGATGAAACGGCGTACCTCTCGTTTCTCGTCCGCCGTCATTGTTGCCGCTTCTCCTGTCGTGCCGAGCACTACGATATAGTCGATATAACCCGTCAACTGTGTGTCTAACAGCCGTTCCAATGCCTTATAATCAACGTTTCCGTTCGCGTCAAACGGCGTAATAAGCGCGGTACCAAGTCCCCTTAATTCCTTCATCCTTTCACCCTTTAATCGTTAGATTTAATCGTTGTGATATATTGCATCATCTGGTCGTAGAGCCAACTGGCTTCCAGTTCGGCTTGTTCGCCTTGTTCCGGTGTGAAGTCTGGCAGCGAGATTAACATATCGTGCACACCTTCGCCTAAATTCAGGCCCACCTTGAAATCCGCATCGGTCAGCATGGCGAGATATCGTAGCGGTAGCAAGGGTTGGGTAGTCAAGTCTATCAGCAGATCGTAATGCTCGGCCTTCAGGTCGTTTACCACATAGTCCCGCGGTTTTCCCAAGAGGTTATAGTCATTCAGACCCAAGATACGACTTTGCGGCAGGATAAGTGTGAGAATCTCTTTCTTCTCAACAAATCCCCACATCGTTACGTCCATCTGCCGACGCAGTAGATCTTGCCGGATAGACTTGATGCTGTCGTTACGCTCGAGCACGTCACTCTCGTAAATCAACATAATCTTCAGCGGCTGATCAAAATGCGGAAAACGCACGTTTCGCTCTTCCTGCTTACGTTGCACGTAATCAAATATCCGTTGTTTCAAACTCATAATTCTATCATTTGCATGAATTCCTCTTCGCTCACGAGCGGAATTCCTAAATCCTCTGCTTTCTTACGTTTCTCGGGGCCCATGTTTTCTCCGGCCAGAATGAAACTCGTCTTCTTGCTGACCGAACCGCTGTTCTTGCCGCCGTGGGTTTCAATAAGCGCCTTGTATTCGTCACGGCTGTGGTGACTGAACGTACCGGAAATGACGATACTCTTGCCGGCTAATTTGTCACTCGTCGGCTCTTCTGCTGCCTCGCCTTCCATCTGCAAACCGGCTTGCCGCAAGCGTTCAAGAATCTCCAGATTACCGAGGTCCTCGAAATACTTGACGATATTCTCTGCAATCTGCGGACCCACATCTTCGATGGCGCATAACTGCTCTGCCGTGGCCCACTGCAGCAGGTCAATGGAATGATAGCGTTTGGCAATCTTCTTGGCGGTTGTCTCACCTACCATGCGGATGCCCAAAGCGAACAGAACGCGGTTCCATGGCACTTGTTTGCTGGCCTTGATGCCGGCTAACATGTTCTGTGCCGACTTCTCTCCCAAGCGTTCCTGCGATGCGATGTCTTCCGGTTTTAAGTCATAGATATCGGCGATGTTCTTCAATAACCCTTGGCGATATAGCAAGTCAATCGTCTCTTCTCCCAAGCCCTCTATATCCATTGCCTTACGACTTACGAAGTGCTCTATCTTGCCTTTTATCTGCGGTGGACAACCTGCTTCATTTGGGCATCGCCATGCCGCTTCGCCGGGCACGCGAATGAGTTCTGCGCCACACTCGGGGCAGTGTGTCGGGAAAGAAAACATCTGCCTTCCCTTTAGGGAGGGGTCGGGGGTAGGCTTCTCTTCCTTCCCGGTTATTTTCGGAATGATCTCGCCGCCTTTCTCAACCCACACATGATCACCCGGCCGGATATCCAGCGATTTGATGAAATCCTCGTTATGCAGCGTGGCGCGTTGTACGATGGTTCCGCTCAGTTGTACCGGTTCGAGGTTCGCTACCGGTGTCACAACGCCCGTACGTCCCACTTGATAGGTGATCTCTTTGAGTAGCGTCAACTGCTTCTCGGCGGGGAACTTATAGGCTATCGCCCAACGTGGTGTCTTGGCGGTATAACCGAGCTCTTCCTGCTCGCGTAAGTCATTGACTTTGAGCACGATACCGTCGGTCGCCACCGGCAGGTTCTTTCGTTCCGTATCCCAGTATGCGATATAGGCCATTACCTCATCAACCGAGTGACAAACCTTAATTGCATCGCTGATATGAAAACCCCATGCCTTGGCGGTTTCTAACCGCTCATAATGTGTGGTTCCCGGCAGGTTTTCACCTATCATGTAATACAGATAAGCATCCAGTCCGCGCCGTGCCACTTCCTTCGGGTCTTGCAGTTTGAGAGTGCCCGAAGCGGCATTGCGAGGGTTGGCAAAAAGCGGTTCTTCCTGTTCCTCACGTGCTTTGTTCAAAGCCTCAAAACGTTCCCACGGTAACAGCACTTCTCCGCGTAACTCAAAGAAATCCGGTACGTCGTTTCGCTCGATGCGCCATGGGATGGAAGGGATCGTCTTGATATTGGCAATCACGTCGTCACCCTGCTGTCCGTCGCCGCGCGTGAGGGCTTTCACCAGTACGCCATGTTCGTACCACAACGATATAGAAAGCCCGTCGTATTTCAGTTCGCAAACAATCTCTACATTCGAAGGTAACTTGCGAACCCAGTCTTCGATCTCTTCACGCGAATACGAATTCGCCAACGACAGCATCGGATACTTGTGCTTGACTTGCTCAAAGCCTTTCTTGCCGAGGTCCGAACCTACATGCTGCGTCGGACTTTTCGGGTCGAACATATCGGGGTAGAGTGCCTCTAAAGCCTGCAATCGATGCATCTTCTCATCGAACTCACGGTCCGACATCGTAGGCTGGTTAAGTACATAGTACTTATAGTTCTGTTCTTCCAGCTCTTTCCGCAGGCGTTTCAACTCCTCGCGTTCCGGTTCTTCTATTTCCGAAAATAAATCCAAAATCTAAAATCCAAATTTATGGCACTATAAATTTCCTCTGGTAAACCTTACCTTCGAAATAGATATAGAAAATGTACATACCCGCGGACTGCGGCAGTTGAACTTCCTGAAAACTACTGGTGATAAGTTGCTTTTCTAACAGGTCGCCACGTATGGTATAGATGGCGTAATAACTCGGGCTGGTTTCAACAAACGCATTGCGGAGGGTCAGCGTATGGGTGCCGCCTTCAATAATATCAACGCTGTTAATTGACGGACTCGGGTCATAAACCAATGTGCTGTCGAGCTTTAGACCTACTAATACAGGGTCATGGTCCGAACAACGGAACATCGTCTGGTCGCTGGATTTCTCGTAGTTGTAACGGTCGTCTTCATCCGAGTTGATATGATATCCTGCCATGCCGGTCACCTGTCGATACATCGTCTCGTTACAGATGGCATGGTCAATATAACTGGCCAGGCCGTTGAACATATAACTGTAACTGCTGTCGGCGTGGAACGCACGGTGCAAATCAATGAAACCTCTATCCGTGAACTGCTTAATAGGTGATGTGAAGGCATAGCAGTTCAAGTCTCCCATGTATAGTATGTCTTTCTCACGAAGTGTCTTATAATCATTGTATTGCTTAATGATAGCAATCGCCTCGTTTACGCGACGATACTCATCGCCGGAGTTCATGGCTTTGAAGTGATTGATAGAATAGATAAACTGCTCTCCGGTAGCAAGTTCGCGGAAACCTACCATCTTATGGCGGTTCTGCACTTCTGTTTTATCCTGATAAGGAGGTCCCCACGGCTCCACTTTGTTGGCGTCATAGACGAAATCTACTTTCTGGAACGTACCGGCTGTGGCGTCGTGGAAATACTTGTAATTGCGGCCCGGTAGGTTTTTGTTGAGGTCGCTCACGATCTCTGCAATCGCTTCGTCACCTTGCTGTAACTCCACCAGACCGAAAATATCTGCGTTAATCTTTTTAAGCGCCTTGCTGATCTTGGCACGCTGGGCCTGATGCTCCGAATAACTGTCAGCACCCATCGAGCCCCACGTCATGTAGTAGTTCTCGAGGTTAAAACCGCATACCAATAAGCAGTTTTCACAACTGTCCTCGATACCTACCATTTTGCGTAAATCTTTATTCTCCAACTCCGCACGTGTGTTGCCGCTCCATGAACCACCATTCATAGCCAGGCTGTTTGTGCTGTTCACCTTGACTTTCAGCCCGATGATTTTCTCGCCGCAACGATGATAACCGCTCACGCCCGTTAAGGTGAACATGCAATTGTTGTTCACACGCACTGTCGCGTTGTAGTCGGCCGTACCGATAAATCCATGGCTTTCGGGTTGGAACTTACGCCATGGCGAAACGGTATAGTTACCATTCGCGTTGCCGCAGACGATCATAGGTATGTCGAAAATAACCGTTTGACCGATGTACGGACGAAGGGCTTCGCCGGTCCATGTAGCGGGGTTGTCTATCGTAATATGCGCCTGAGCAACGAGCAGAAGGCTCATCGTCAGGGTGCATAAAAGCAGTCCTAAGCGTTTTTTCATGTCTCTATTTAATTAATTCGGCTACAAAAGTACGAAAAATTTTGCATATATGCAAGATTTTGTAAAAAATAATCGCTATTATTTTGATAATTGGAAATTTTTTACTAAATTTGCAGCGGAATTTGTGAGATTATGACGTTTTCGGAGTTCTGGACAACGATTAAGATACGCAAATGGGGTAAGTATATTCTTACCCTGTTGGTCTTTTTGGTCATTTTCCTGTTCATCGGAGACCAGAGCCTGATTCATTTTGTCCGTCGTGGTCGTGAGATTCGGCACTTGGAGGAGCAACGCGATATGTACCGTGAGGGAACCGAGAAAGCCCAACGGGAGATCCAGGCGCTCAACCAACCCGATAGCCTCGAGCGTTACGCGCGTGAACATTATTTTATGCACCTGCCTAACGAGGATATATATATCGTAGAGGAACCGGAATAAATCATACATTTGAAATGAAACTATCTCAGATAATTTTAATCATCGGCTTGGTGATTCTCGCCGTAGGCGCCGGACTGAGTGTGGCCAAAATCGAACCTTGGGCGGACTATGTGCTCATAGCCGGAGCTGCCGTTGTTATTATTCGCGGTTTCATTAGAAACCATGAGAAGGAAGACTAAATCATAATTTTGCAGCAGTAAATGCGCGACGCAGTCCGTTCCGAACATATTATTTTAGGTGTTGACCCAGGTACATTATTCATGGGTTACGCCTTGCTCCATACCGTCGGTCAGCAGGTCGAGATAATCGAGTTTGGGGCGTATGACGTGCATAAACTCGAAGGACAATATCCGCGTCTACAGAAAGAATTTTTCTTTCTGCAAGAGCTGATAGATAAGTACAAACCGTCCTGTCTGGCTATCGAGACCCAGTTTGTGGACAAGAACCCGCAGACGATGATTAAAATCGTCCATGCCCAAGGAGTGGCTATCGCTGCGGCGCTCAGCAAAGATGTGCCCATCTATGAGTATTCGCCGATGAAAATCAAGATGGCCATCACCGGCAACGGACACTCGTCCAAAGAGCAAGTGGCGGGAATGTTGCAGCGCTTCATGCATATCCCCGATGAGCAGATGCCCAAGAAATTGGACGCTACCGATGCACTCGCCATCGCTTACTGTCATTTCCTGCAACTCGGCTTGCCGGTTTCTGAAGGAGGCGCTAAAGACTGGACGACGTACGCAAAGCGTAAAGGACTGACAGACAAAGGACTCACCGGGCCTGCAGCACAGTTGGCGGCGGTATTGGCTACGGTCAAAAAAACTAAAAAATAAAGAAAAATTTGGTAGTCTCAAAAAAAAGAACTACCTTTGCATCGCAAATCAAAAATTATAAATCATAAATCATAAATTTCAAATCATAAATCATAAATTTCAAAGTATCATGGCTTACAAAATTTCCAATGACTGCATAGCATGCGGTACGTGTATTGACGAGTGCCCCCTGGGCGCAATTCATGAGGGTGCAGAGCACTATTCTATCGATCCTGAGGTATGCGCAGAGTGCGGTACGTGTGCGGATGTTTGTCCGACCGGTGCAATCAGCCTTTAATTGAATGAGTAAAAAAGGTGCATTTTTTGACAAAAAATGTGTAATTTTGAGGGACTACGACATGTAGCCCCTCATTTTTTATAAAAAATGTAACGTAAACCTTGCAAATATCAAAAAAAAATTGTATCTTTGCGCAGAATTTCCAATATTTTGAGAAAAATGGAGAAAAAAGACCTAAAAATTGACACAACGAAGGCTGTTAATGAGGCTCAACTGAACGGAGAACCCCAAGCGCCTTCGCAGACCATGTTAGACGCCTTCTTCCGTATTCATGATTATCTTGTGGCTCATTCTACGATGCCTATTCGCCGCCAGTTGATGGATGAGATCAACTGGAATGACCGGTTGATTGCTATCAAAGGCGGTCGTGGAGCAGGGAAGACCGATTTCCTGCTGACGCGTATCAAAGAGATTGAGACCGAATGGCGTAATATGCCCGTGCCTTTGACCAAGAGAGGTAAACCCAGCAAACGCAAATCGCTGCGCGATGTTCGTCCGTGCCTTTATGTGAGCATGAATGATTTCTATTTCACGCAGCACTCTCTTCTTGATTTGGCCAGCGAGTTTGCGCGCAAGGGTGGCAAGTACCTCTTCCTCGACCAGCTCTTCAAATATCCGAACTGGTCGCGCGAACTCAAGCGCTGTTACGGGAAGTACAAACATCTGCATATCATCTTCTGCGCTACGCCGGTCATGCCGATTGACGAGGATAACCATGAGTTGGAGCGTATCGTTCATACCTATAACCTCCGTGGTTTCTCCTTCCGCGAGTATCTCAATCTCCAGACGGGGCTCAAACTGCCTTCCTTCACCTTGGAGGAAATCATGCAGCGCCATGCCTCTATCTCTCGTGAGATATGTGACCGCGTGCAGCCGCTGAAGTATTTCCAGGCGTATCTGGACCATGGCTACTATCCTTCGTATCTCGAGTCCACGTCCTTTGAGGCTGAACTGCTCAAGACCATGAACAGCCAGCTTGAGGTGGATGTGCTCATCATCAAGGAGATTGACGTGGCCTGTCTGCATAAGTTGCGCAGACTCCTTTATATCCTCATGCAGGAGGCGCCGTGTGCACTCAATATCAGTAATATATCCGAGGAGATCGGACTCAGCCGTGCGACTACGATGAACTATGTCAAGTATCTCAAGGACTCGCGCCTGATCAACCTCCTCTATCCCGAGCACAAGACCTTCCCGATGAAGCCGACCAAGGTCTATATGCACAATACCAACGTGGCTAAGATGGACTTCACGCGTGAACTCACGCCGATGGACCTCTATGAGACCTATTTCTATACCGCCATACATGGCGCGCATAAGGTCAATGCTACCGAGCGCTCGGCGATGTTCATCGTGGATAACCAGTATTATTTCGATGTCAAGGAGAATGTGTCCGTACGCGATACGATTCGTCCGACGGCGGTGGCCAACCTTGAGTTCGGTCGCGGCAACCAAATGCCGCTCTGGCTTCTCGGATTCCTCTACTAAAATTCAGATTATTCAGAAAATTCAGAATACTCAGAATCAACAACAATAAATAACAGTTTATTTTATGTCAAAAGAGAAAAAATTTATGACCATGGATGGTAACGCCGCTGCGGCGCATGTAGCTTACATGTTCACCGAGGTAGCAGCCATCTATCCTATCACGCCGTCGTCGCCTATGGCGGAGAACGTGGACGAGTGGGCAGCCGCAGGTCGCAAGAACCTCTTCGGTGAGACCGTTCTCGTGCAGGAGATGCAGTCTGAGGCAGGTGCCGCAGGTGCTGTTCACGGTTCGCTGAACGCAGGTGCGCTGACTACCACTTTCACGGCTTCGCAGGGTCTGCTGCTGATGATCCCGAACATGTACAAGATTGCCGGCGAGCTCATCCCGTCTGTCTTCCATGTATCGGCTCGTACGCTCGCCAGCCACGTGCTCTGTATCTTCGGTGACCACCAGGATGTCATGGCATGCCGTCAGACCGGCTTCGCTATGCTCGCTGAGGCTTCCGTACAAGAGGTGATGGACCTCGCCGGAGTAGCACACCTCGCTACTATCAAGAGCCGCGTGCCGTTCCTCAACTTCTTCGACGGCTTCCGTACCTCGCACGAGTACCAGAAGGTAGAGGCGATGGATATGGAGGATCTCCGTCCGCTGGTGGACTACAAGGCGCTCCAGGAGTTCCGTGAGCGTGCACTCAGCCCGATGCGTCCGGAGATGAAAGGTATGGCGGAGAACCCTGATGTCTTCTTCGCTCACCGCGAGAGCTGCAACCGTTTCTACGACGCAGTGCCGGATATCGTTTCCGATTATATGAAGGAGATATCCAAGATCACCGGCCGTGAGTACCGTCCGTTCAACTACTACGGTGCTCCCGACGCAGAGAATATCATCATCTGTATGGGTTCCGCTTGCGAGGCTATCCGCGAAGTCATCGACTACGAGGCTGCCAAGGGCAACAAGAAACTCGGTATGATCAACGTACACCTCTATCGTCCGTTCAGCCTCAAGTATCTGCAGGAGGTGCTGCCGAAGAGCGTGAAACGTATCTGCGTGCTCGACCGTACCAAAGAGCCGGGCGCTAACGGCGAACCGCTTTACCTCGATGTAAAAGACGCACTCGACGAACTCGGTCTGAAAGACCTGCTCGTAGTAGGTGGTCGTTACGGTTTGGGTTCGAACGACACCACGCCGGCGCAGATGCTCGCAGTATTCGAGAACCTCGCGCTGCCGCAGCCGAAGAACCACTTCACCGTGGGTATCAACGATGACCTCACCTTCACTTCTCTGCCTGTTGGCGAGGAGATCGCGATGGGTGACGCTTCGCTCTTCCAGGCTAAGTTCTACGGCCTCGGTGCTGACGGTACCGTCGGTGCAAAC
>JAFWAK010000007.1 GCA_017507715.1 Paludibacteraceae bacterium
CTTCCGCGTTGGACGGCATCAACGCCGCGCTAAAAATTGCACTATGATCCATCGGTGTGGTCGCGGTGAGGTCGCGGTCATATCGCGGTGAGGTCACAGCATTGCAAGCACAATGATAGGACATACATAGGATATACATAGGACATTCATAGTGTAAAGATACAACAAAAAAAGGCTCGCGATTGCGAGCCTTTATTCTGCGAATCAACGGATTAGAGTTGAGCGCCGAGAACGTTGTACTCTACACCATTCTTACGGATGATGAGTTGGCCGTCACGATAGAACTTCTCAACCTTAACAGTAGCGTTGGTATTGTCGATACCTTGGCCATCTCCAGGAACCTCAACAGATTGGAGTTTCCATTTTGCGTCACCGTTGTCCGGGGTCTTAGAGAAAACACGAATCTCAGAACCCATTGCCGTCAGTACAATAGCTAAGGCATTGAAACTCTTAGACTCCTCTGTTGCACCTTCGATAGCAACCGTTTTATCCAAAGCTTCTTTAAGGTTAATGGTAACGTTGTCACCAACCTTCAAACCAGAGATAACCAGAGCAACAGCCTTACCGTTGGGTTGAGCATAATCAGCCCAATATTTCATAACCACTTTGTTGTCGTTATTATCCTTGAAATCAAAATACACTTGTGCATCTGATTTCAGTTTTGCGGTTGTTACACCCCATTCTTGAGTAGCAGCCGTCTGTTTGAGTTCTGCATAGTAAGCAGACGCATCGCTATTTGCTTTACCTTCAATCGTAAGATTCGTTACATTGAAAGCTGCATTGAATGTATTAGCAGCAGTAGTTGCATCTGTTTTGTCAACAATACCTGCAAAACTAATTACTTTAGCGTTAACTGTCAGCGCTGCGATAGCAGCAGCTGCGAAGAGGAAAAATTTCTTCATAATGTTGAGTTTTAAAATTGTTAGTATTAAAGTTAACTAATCGTTTTCAAATTCCGTTGCAAAATTACTACATTTTTAGGATATATACAAGTACATTTTGTTAAAAAATGTAGATTTTTTGCATTTTTAGTCCGCGGCGTCAGGGTCTTGACCGTTGTAACGGACGTTTTTAATCTTCTTATAGTCGGTAATCGGCATGGGCTTGGGGTTGATCATACAGTTGACAAAATTGATGTCTTCTGCATATTCCATTTTAATACCGCCCTTATTGCCGATAATGGTTACCTGGTCAAAGAGGATGTTATGAACAGGTTTGCCTTTGAGGCCCTGGATCTCCACAGCCTGCTTGGAACCGATACACGTGATATTCCGGAAGGTGATATTGGACCAGTCGGGGAAGAAGGCATTCTTGTCATCGCTATCGGTCGCACTCACGCCAGCGCCCTTGTCAGCATAACCGGAGGAGATAAGGAAAGCGGACTCGAGAATATCCTTCATGATGATATTATAGCAGTAGATATCTTCGCACCAACCGCCACGACCCGGGGCCGATTTGAAACGGCAACCGATATCCGTACCTTCGAAGCGGCAGTCCTTGACCACGAGACGCTGCATGCCACCTGAGAACTCGGAACCGATAACGAATCCACCGTGCGCGCGATAGACCGTATCATTACAGATAAGGAAGTCGCGTTGCGGACCTGCGTCCACACCTTTCTGACCTACACCACCTTTCATACAGATACCATCATCACCGCATGAGATATTGCAGTTGACGATGAGTGCCACCTGGACATTTCCGGGGTCCATTGCATCGCCGTTTTGCGCCCAATGCGGGCAGCGTATATTGACGCCGTCTATAATAAGGTTTTGCACGCGCGTGGGCACGAGGTGGAACTTAGGCGAGTTCAGGAGGTGTACATGCTCGATGAGCACGTTCTTAGAGTCGGTGATATTCACCAGATGCGGACGCATCTTCTCCTGTATAATCGGGTCAGACGCGATATTGGGGATATTGAGATTCTTCTTGAGATTAAAGGGATACCAGATCTTCCAGTTCTTGCTATTGCCGTCGGGTCTGGTGACACCACCCATCTCGAGGAAATCATTCCATTGGTCTTCGCTCACTTTCTTCTGCTTGACCGGGCGCCAGTAGAAGCCCTGTCCGTCGAGGGTGCCATAGCCGGTGATTGACACGTTCTCCAGTTTGGAGCCGCGTACGAGGGCGTAGCACTTCTTGCTACCATCGCGCAGGGAGTCGGAGGGCTGTACGTACAGCTCTTTGTTGGTAGAAAAGAGGATGGTAGCCTGTGGCTCGAGATGGAGGTCGAAGTTACTGATGAGCTTGATAGGACCGGTGAGCCACTTACCATTGGGGACGATGAGGTGACCACCACCTTGCTTTTTGAGGTGCTTGAGCGCGGCATTGAAAGCCTCGGAACAGTCGGTCTCGCCGTCGCCTACGGCTCCAAAGTCGGTCAGGGTGACGGTATAATCCGGGATGACTACCTCCTGTACTTCCTCTACTGCGCAGGGCAGATCCTGATAGTAGTGCGAATACTTGGTCTGCGCCTGAAGACCTACTACGGCCATCACAGCTATCAAAGAAAGGATGATTCGTTTCATTGTCAATTATTTTTGTTTGCTATAATCAGAACAAATTCTGTACCAAACCATTGAGGTACACCTCGAGGTTGGTGTAATTTTGGTCGAGCGTATAGTTTTTGCCGTCGGCGGAAGCGTTCTTGTTAAGTCCGTTTGCGTCTTCCCATGCGTCGGGCATGCCATCTCGGTCACTGTCTGCAAGAGCAGTACCAGCATTGAGAGAAGGATAGCCTCCGACGTCAGAAGGAGAATCTATAAGGCCTTTGGAGGAACCGTTAGAACCATTATAGGTATAATTACCCTGACGCACCTCATCTGCAATACGCATATCTATCACATCGCGATGAAGTGAGCAGCCTGCCTTGGCAAGAACCGTCTCATAGGCTTGCTCGGCTGACTCCTCATGGCTTAACATCGTCAGCTTGTCCGTCCAACGCGCCGATGCTTTAACAGCCGATGTGTTGACAGTCGAACCTTTCCAGTTATCTGCCGTCACGTCCGAATAACCGTACATATAATTACCTTCCAACCAGAACTTACCGGGAATCAGTGTGTGGCCATCAGAGCAGTACGAACAACTGGTTGTCGGATCTACCAGACGGTTCTTCTTGCTCGTGGCCGGTCCATACTTATAATAGTTGTTGATCATGTTGATTTTACGTACCTGATCGTAGCCTTCGCCACCATAAGTGGAAATGCTACCCCAATTATACACGACGTTGTTAACATAATCTACAGGACCAAAGCACTTATTATTGACATAGGAATGGTCGAAACGTGGATTACGGCTGTCATGATGGGCCAGCAGGTTATGATGGAACGAAGCGTTCGTACCGCCCCATATGCCGCCGTAGCCATGGTTGCCCTTCACATGGACAGAGCGACGTAGACTTTCGGTGATAAAGCAATACTGAAGCGTGAAGTTTGTGTTGCCATAACAACTGACGCACTCATCGGTTGACCAAGAGAACGAACAGTGGTCCACGATGATATTCGTGCGGTCATTGATAGAAAGGGCATCCCCCTCCACCTTGTTCTGGTCACCCATTCGGAAACGCACAAAACGGATGATGACATTGCTGGCTTTAACAATCACCGGGTATCCGGCAATGCAGATACCGTCGCCCGGAGCCGTTTGACCTGCGATAGTGAGGTTACCGCTGACGATATCCAACTGGCTATTGAGATTGATAGTACCCGCTACATCAAAGACGATGGTGCGCGTACCGTCCATCTGCACAGCCTTACGCAGCGAACCCTGCACAGGCTGACCGGTAGATTTATCGCGTTCGTCAGAAAGCGTAGTGACATGCACCACTACGCCACCACGACCACCGGTAGTATATTTACCACCACCTTCCGCGCCCGGGAAAGCGGGCACGGTGGTAGTGGGTTGCGGTGTCGGATCTTCCGGTCCTCCGCATCCTATTAAGCAGAGGACAGCCAACAGAATATAGACACGATTAATACTCATAGTCATTCCAGAGCGAGCCATTCGAAGCCGCGATATTCACATCGAAGATGGGCCAGTATTGATGCATATCGATGTTGGTGCCCTCCTTATAGAGATACCACTTGTCCTTAGTTAGATAAAGCACAGAATCCTTATCTAGGAAGAAAGACTTAACTACCCAACCGTTCTCTTTGGAACACTCAGCCGGTTTCACAGCACCGAGGTCAAGGCCAACGAATTTATCAATGACGTATGCCGCACCATTCTGCGCGTAAGCATCGTTACGAACAAGATGGTAGTATACCGAGTCAGGACGACCAGCATAAGCACCGGTATTGTTCTGCAATTCATAGCAAGCCTTTTGAGCAGCTTCCAGCTTCTCCTTGAGCAGGCCCCAACGCATGAGATCATACTTACGCAGGTTCTCGCCACAGAACTCAAAGGCACGCTCGTCCACGATATTTTCAAACGTCACAGGCTTGCTTGCCAGACCGGCACGTGCACGCACTTTGTTGAAGCAGTCTTGGGCATTAACACCATACAGGTTGCTCGGAGCATTTCCCTCCTTCGAACCAATGGCTGCCTCGGCAAACATAAGGAGGATATCCGTGTAGCGGAGCACCGGCATATCGATACAGTCCTCGTTGGACGAATAGCTACGTTTCATCCATTCTACACGCAGTTTACCAAGATACATCTGGCTAATATTGGACTGCTTCTGGTACAATTTCTTGTCAGTTGCAGGAACACCCGGGAAAGTGACATCTACGTAGCCACTGGATGCAGTACCGGAACCATCGTCGTACTCCCAAGTCCAAGGCAGAATAGTAATATCACGACGTTTGTCGTTCTTGTCGTATGCATAGTAGAACGTAGGCACGATTTCAATCATGGCCTGGGTCTTGGCATTGTTGTTATTTCTGTTACCAAACGTGATGGTATTGATGAGCGCACCGGCGCAGTTGGTAGACATCTTATTGCCCGTCAGAGCCAGTACCTGGCCACGTGCACCATCTAGGAACGGGAGAGCCCAGATCCACTCAGACTTGGAATAATCCGTTACGTCTTGGCAGAGATCCTTGAAGACATCCTCGAATTTATCTTTGAACTTAAAGTCCTCTTGCTTGATGATTTGTGCGCAAGCCCAAACAGCCTCTTGGTAGAGTTCCTGACGCTTGCCTGCATCCTTCACGTTATACTGAACGGAGCATGCTTTTGTACCGCCCACCGTAAACACATCAGGACGCATAGCCAGACCTGCATACATAAGATCCATACGAGCAAGCAGGCCAAGAGCCAACGCCTTACTCGGACGGCCGGTATAGTTAGCCGCACTACCCGGACATTGAGCAGACCACGGCATTAATTGAGCAGCCTCTTTGAGGTCGATACGCAGTTGCTCATAGATTACATTACGGTCGGATTTGGGAGTGTAAAGCACTTCGGAGTTAAGGCCATTGAAGGATTCGAAGCTTGCAGGCACATCGCCCCAGAGTTTCACCATCTCCAGATAACAGAACGCACGCAGCGTCAGAGCTTCACCCAACAGATATTTGAAATTAACATCCGTCGTATCCGAATGCGCACGGATACCATCAATCACTACGTTAGCCCGCTCGATAGCCGAGTTGAGATACGCCCACGGGTCTTTACCATTCGATGTTGAAAGACGTCCGGTACCTCCTGTGAGGTTATACGTTGCACCATATGCTGCATCATCAGACTTGGAGCAGTGCTCAATATCGGTATTCATCGCTACATAACCACCGCAAAGACGGTTACGAAACGAGCAATCCTCGCCAAAGGTGTTATAAATAGCGCCGATAGCCTGTTGCGTCAAATCAGCCGATTTGAATACAGCCTCGTCCATCGCCGATGGAGAATCGGTTTCAAAGAAGTCCTTCTCGCAAGCCACGAACGTGAGGGCTAATAAACTCAGAATAATATATTTTGCTTTCATAATAAAGAATATTTTCGATAATTAGAACTGAATATTCAAACCGACATTGATACCGCGGCTCTTCGGATAAGCGGAGAAGTCCACACCCGGAGTCAACGGGTTCTTCGACGAACGGGTATCTACTTCCGGATCGAGACCGCTGTACTTAGTCGCGCAGAAGAGGTTAGAACCCTGTACATACACGCGGATGTTATTGATGACTTTCGTCTTCTCCATCCAAACCTTCGGTAGCGAATAGCCGAGTGTCAGTTGGTTGAGACGCAGGAAAGAGCCATCCTCCATGCACTGGTCTGTCACTACATAATGCGACATAATCGGGCTGTAGGTATTGGCACCCTTGTCGATGTTCATCTGGTCGAGCTGGTTAGCAAAGGTGGTATAAGCATCACCGAACACCAGTGCGCTTGTTGCATAAACGTCCGGCATATACTGACCTTCTGCAGAGAAAAGCGAATAGCGGTTCTCATAACTCATAGCCGAGATGAGGTTACGCATCTTTGTCTTCTCGGTAATGGTGGTATATTCCATTTTCGAAAGGTTCAGAATCTTATTACCGAAGGCAAAGGTGAAGTTGGCAGCCAGATCGAACTTACCCCACTTGTCACCGCCGATATTGAAGTTGAGATTGAAACCACCGGAGTGCGTCGGAACGGTATTGCCGAGGATTACCTTATCATCTTCAGTAATGACACCGTCGCCGTTTTGGTCCTTGAACTTGATCGAGCCAGGAATCGGCTTGTTGCTCAGGAAGCCGTCACCGTATTTAACCACACCGTCTTTGAGAAGCCAAGCATGAGTCGCTGTTGCATAGCTCTGGAAGTCCGCTGCGGTATAATATCCATCTGTCTCATAGCCGATAACATTACCGACCGGTTGGCCTACTTCGAGCAGAAACTCAGCAGGCGTCTTGTACTCTGCGGAGCCAAAGCAACTGGTTTGCGCGAGCATCGAAGTCATGTTACCAAGGTCTTGAACGCGAGTCTTGTTAAACGAGATATTCGCATCCAAAGACAGGTAATAGCTCAGGCTCTTGGATTTCTTATCCAGGATAACACCCTTGACGGAGAATTCCATGCCCATGTTACGCGTCGAACCGATGTTCTGGTACTGATAATTGTAACGAGCCGGCATATTCTGACGAATGATCAGGTCCTTGGTTGTATTCCAATAGAGGTCAATCGTACCGGTCAAGCGCTCGTTGAAGAAGCCGTAGTCGATACCGAAGTCACGGGTGATAGTGGTCTCCCATTTGAGATTCGGGTTCGAAGCGATCTTTTCACTACCACCTACTACGAGGATGTTGCTTGTACCTTGCCCCATATCGATAAAGGTCATCTGCTGCGAGAGGAAGTCCGGATGGAGATAACCCAGATCCACATTGTTGTTACCCGCCATACCATAGGAAAGACGGAACTTCATGTTGCTCAACCAGTTGGCTGCATCTTGCGCAAACTCCTCATCCGACAGACGCCAAGCGACAGCAGCCGAAGGGAAGTAACCCCATTGGTTGCCTTTCGCAAAACGCGTCGAGCAGTCTGCACGGAACGTAGCGGTCAGATAGTAACGTCCCTTATAGTCGTAGTTGGCACGTGCCAGGAACGAGAGTTGGTTGTCACGAGGAGCGATATAATTGGTAATCTCCGAGTAAGCAGCCTGACCCAGATAATTGAAAATCTCGCCATTCTCCACATCATAACTACCCTTGTAACCAAAACCATATTGGTTGTTGGTTTTTTCTTTGCGGATGACCGTCTCTTCACCGACCAAAACGCTTACGTTATGGTCGTTATTGAAAGTCTGCTTCCACTCCAAGGTGTTATGGTTGGTCAAGGTAGAGCTGTACTCGTCCGTCACTTGGAGTTGTGCCGTACCGGCCTGAATACCCGGGCGACCGGTGTTACGTGCAAAATAAGTGGTCGGACCATAGTAGCGATCGGTAGAGATATGACGGCTCTGGTAACCCAGATCGGAACGAACCGTGAAGTATTTTGCGAACTTGTAGCTTACATAGCCCTGGATGTTCCATTTGTTATCCACCTTCATCTTATAGTTGTCATGAATGGTGGTCAGCGGGTCGTAGAGCGAACCGAAAGTCTCATCTTCTTCTTCCGATGAACCGTCATTCTTGGACAACAACTGAGTCGGCGTATACACTACGCAGTTACGCAGGCGGGATTCCGTTGAAGTACCGTTATCCTTGATGGCATTTGAACCCGAACCGAGCACCTGAGTGTTCGTGAAACGAGTCGTAAAGCCCACTGTGAAATTCTTGAACGGTTTGAACTTAGCCTTCGCAGAGATGTTATTACGTACATAGTTCGACTGCTCCATGATAGCCTTATCATCGACGCGATTGTACGAAAGAGCAAAAGTAGCCAACTTATTACCACCCGAGAGGCTAACCGACTGATTAGACGTGAAGCCAGTACGACCGAAGGTCTGGTCCTGCCAATCGATAAACGGATGTTGAGAAGGATCTGCATACTCTTGCAACAAAGTCGAGATCGGAGAATTCTCTATCTCCGACGGGTCCTTATATTTGGTGTCGTTGTAGAGTTTGTCGAAATAAGCATAGAAATTACTGCGCAGACCGGAAATGGAGTTATCCTTCTGCCAAGCCCATTCGTATTGCATCAGCGCAAAGTCCTCCGGGTCCATTACGCTATATTTCTTCGCGATCTTCTTCCAACCGATGAAACCGCTGTAGTCCACATGGAACTGCATCTTGTCGTCATCCGTATTGGAATCCTTAGTGGTAATAATGATAACGCCATTAGCACCTTGTGCACCGTAGATAGCGGTAGCAGCTGCATCTTTCAATACGTCCATTGACTGGATGTCACTCGGTGCGATATCCGCAATCGAGCTAACCGGCATACCATCCACGATATACAACGGGTCGTTGGACTGGGTAAGCGAAGTACCGCCGCGCACGCGGATTTTGACATCTGCATCCGGGCTACCTTCAGTCGTCGTCACCGTCACACCGGAGAGTTTACCCTGCAATGCCTCAGCCGCACTGGTCACCGGAATATCCTTAATCTGGTCGGCACTGACGGAAGCCACGGACGTTACCACATCGCGTTTCTTGGTCGTACCGTAACCGGTAACCACCACTTCCTCCAGCACTTCGCTGTTCTCGGAAAGTACGACATTCATCACATTGCCGGTGATATTCAGCTCTTGCGACTTCATACCGACATAAGAGAAGATGAGCACTTTCGCATCATCCGGCACCTCGAGGGAATAATTACCGTCGAAATCCGTTACTGTACCGATTGTGGTACCCTTAACCACCACGGAAGCCGAGATAATTGTCTCTCCCGTTTGGTCCTTTACTGTTCCGGTAATCACACGCGCCTCAGCAGCCAAGCCTACGAAAAGCAAGGCAGCAAGCATCATGGTACGGAACACGCTGAAATTC
The DNA here is from genome assembly GCA_017507715.1 of Paludibacteraceae bacterium. GTDB lineage: Bacteria > Bacteroidota > Bacteroidia > Bacteroidales > Paludibacteraceae > Colicola. Next base: position 9,345 of record JAFWAK010000007.1, read on the forward strand.
AGTTTCATAAAGAGAATTTGTTAGTGTTGATATTAGTTTGAATTGTTTATTCCTTCTATAAACGCGTATACACGCATGATTTCGGCTGCAAAATTACAAAAAAAAACACACGTAAGTGTGTATTTTTTGACGGAAAGCGTGGATTATTGCACATTTTTGCAAAATCGAGTTATCAAAACGGCTCTGCATAAGTGCATCCTTCGCGCCAACGAGAACACCCATAACGGGTGTTTCCGCGGATGATAAGTCCCTGACGACACACCGGACAAAGCATACCTGCTTTGTTGGATTTGACGTCACGCACCACTCCGACAGTCATCTCCTTAAGTTCCGTCAGGAAGTCCTGTGCAGCGTATTGACCGGCCTCTATCTCACGCAGTTTCTTTTCCCAAAGACCCGTCAGTTCAGCCGATTTGAGCAGAGGTGAAACGATGAGATGGATGAGGTTAATACCCGTTTCGGTAGCGCGTAGCGACTTGACTTGCTTGACGATATACTTACGCTGATAGAGTTTCTCGATGATGGCGGCGCGTGTAGAAGGACGGCCGATACCATTCTCCTTCATCGCCTCACGCAGTTCGTCATTCTCGACCGTCTTACCGGCCGTTTCCATCGCGCGGAGAAGTGTAGCCTCGGTGTAATACTTCGGTGGCTTGGTGGTCTTCTCTTTGAGAAGCGGTTCATGCGGCCCACTTTCACCTTTCACAAAAGCCGGAAGGGATTTGCTATTCTCGGTTTCTTCGGTATTCTCGGCATTGTCGGCTTTGTCTATCGTCTCAGGTTCGCCGTCAAAGACCACGAGCCACCCGGGCTTGAGCACTTCACGGCCGGTCACCTTGAAGTCTATCTCACCGGTTTTGGCGAGAACGGTCGTATTGCTCACTTCACATTCGGGATAGAAGACCGCTATGAAATGCAGCGCCACGAGGTCATAGACCTTCTTCTCATCCGCCGTCATGCCTTCGGGCCGCTGGCCGGTAGGGATAATAGCATGGTGGTCCGTCACTTTCTTGTTGTCGAAAACCTTCTTGGACTTCGGCAGTTTGGCGCCGAGTAAAGGAGCCACTTGCGGGAAGTAATCCTTGATGCCGGCTAAAGTACCGGGGACTTTAGGATATATATCATCGCTTAGATACGTAGTATCTACACGCGGATATGTCGTCAGACGTTTCTCATAAAGCGACTGTATCAGTTGGAGCGTCTGCTCTGCCGAGAATCCGTATTTCTTGTTGCAATCGACCTGCAGGGACGTCAAGTCATAGAGTTTGGGCGCATATTCGGTGCCTTTCTTCTTCTCGACAGAATTAATCGTGAACGGCAGGTCTTTGATGCTGTCCACCAGCGCTTGACCCTGCTCCGCGGAGGTGATGGCATATTCGCCGTCCTCAACAGGAATCTGGGCATTGAAAAGTGTGTCGCGATAGGTGGTTTTCAGTTCCCAATAGGTGCGCGGCACGAAGTTCTCTATCTCCGCTTGACGTTTGACGACCAGCGCGAGTGTCGGCGTCTGCACACGGCCTACGGAGAGCACTTGCCGGTCCTTGCCTGTTCCGCGTGCGTACCTTATTGTATACGCGCGTGTGGCATTCATACCGAGCAGCCAGTCGCCTATAGCACGCATCATTCCGGCCTCATAGAGATGCTGGTATTCCGATTGGTCTTTGAGTTGCTGGAAACCGTCACGAATCGCCTCTTCCGTCAGCGAGTTGACCCATAAACGCTTGACCGGACATTTGCATCCGGCTTGCTGATACACCCAGCGTTGGATCAGTTCTCCTTCCTGGCCGGCATCACCGCAGTTGATGACTTCGTCAGCTTGGTCAATCAGTGCCTTTATCACATTGAACTGCTTGTGTACACCTTCGTCTCCGAATACTTTGATAGAGAAACGCGGAGGGATCATCGGCAGCGAACTGAGGCTCCAAGCCTTCCATTGCTCCGTATATTCCTGCGGGTCAAGTAAAGCGCAGAGGTGACCGAATGTCCAGGTAACCTGATATCCGTTGCCCTCAAAATAGCCGTCGCGGCGCTGCTTAGCACCTAACACATTGGCTATGTACGCTCCTACTGATGGTTTCTCTGCTACACAAACAATCATACTTCCTTAGCGGTATATCCGTAACCGGCACGCAGGCCTTTAACGCCGTTGAGCACGCAGGCTATATTATGCATTCGTTTCTGTTCTGCCAGGCTGTTGACGAAATCAATCATCTCCATCGGCGTGTATTTATAGCGATAGACAAAGAGCGTCATATCGGCCACGCGGTCCAGCAGATACGTATCGCTGACCAGAGCTACCGGCGCCGTATCCACGATGATATAGTCGTAGCGCTTGCGCAGTTCGGCGAAGAGCTCGTCCACACGTCCGGTCTGCAACAGTTCCGCCGGATTTGGAGGCACTGTACCGCAAGGGACGAGGTCGAGGTTCTTATGCTCACCGCTCGGCACGATGATATCGTTGATAGCTATGCTCGGTTCCGCCAGCCAGTCTGTCAGATAACCTTTGGTGCTCAGACCGAAATAGGTAGCAAGCATCGGCTTGCGGATATCCATGCCGACCAGCACCACTTTCTTCCCGAGGATAGCGAGAGACAGAGCCGTGTTTGTCGATACGTATGACTTGCCGTCACCGTTGATACAGGAGGTAACGAGGATGACCGGCGACTTCACTTCAGCCGGCAGGACGTAACGCAGGCTGGTACGCACTGCCCGGAAGAGTTCGGCCGAGACGGTCGATTCGCCTTCATGAATAGCGATATGCGCATTACGGGAGTTCTGCACGAGTTGACCGAGCAGCGGCACGCGAATGCGGCGCTCGAAATCTTTGACATCATCAATCGTATCATTGAAGAGCACGCACAGATAAAGGGCACAAGCCGGAATAACCAGACCCAGAAGCAAACAGAAGAGCAATAGTTTATGCAATTTCGGTGATTTGCTACGCACATCTCTCTGCGGCATGTCGAGTATTTTAGCCGGCATCGCCGTTGCCGCTAACATCAAGGCATTCTCTTCGCGTTTCTCGTAGAGATAGATATAGAGCCGCTCCTTAATCTGCTGCTGACGAACGACGCGCACATATTCACGTTGCTGTTCCGGCGCATCTTTGATCTGACGATTGTATTTGGAGTCCTGTTCCTGCAGGCTGCGTTGACGGATCTTGAGGCTCTCACGCACCGAACCGATGGTTGCGATGATGTTCTGCCGCATGGAGGCCAGCTGTGCATTCATCTGTTCAATGACCGGGTTGTCGTCCGTCGCGGTACGCAGGATACGCATGCGTTGGAGCTGAAGAGCATTGTATTCCGCCAGACCGCTTGCCAGCGAAGCATCCGACAGACCGATGTTCGAAGGAATGAGATTGTTACGCTTTGTATCATCACGCAGGAACTCATCAATATACTCCACGAGACTGAGTTGGGTCTCTATCTCCGCCATCTGGCGTTGCTCGGCGCTGCTGGCTTGCAGGAACAGTATGCCTGCGTGCCGATGTCGGCAATCTTATTCTGCTCTTTATAGTCCGCCACAGCGTTCTCCGCGTCACTCAGTTCTTTGGTGATGATATCCAAACGCTCGTCAATGAACGCAGCTGTGTTGGTGGCAATCATGTTCTTATCGACGATGGCGTTAAGGTTATACTGCTCGATGAGTTGGTGCAGCAGCGCCTTGTCGCGTTCCGGCATAGATGACTGGGTGGAAAGCGTGATGATGTTCGACTCGCGCTTATGCTGCGCGATAGAGATGGCAGCGCGATATTTGGCGACCACCAGTTCCCGACGAGAATGTGACACGCGATAGGTTGTGTCGCTGCTCAGCACACGATTGGCGTGGATAGCTATTGTGCCGACGCCGGTCTCGATAGGACTGCTCAGGTCTGCCACGCGGGTTGTGGAGCGATGGAAGAAGCCCATCTTCGTCTTTACCTTATATCCCTTGCGCGTCGGTTTGACGCTCACGACGAACGGACACACTTGTGCATCCTCCGTCAGGTTCAGATAGTCAATCGTCAAGGCCGGATTCTGGAACTCGCCTTCCCATCGCAAGCCTCCGCGTTTTGCAGAAGCGTCCCATAGGTTAAGCGCGTCGATAGCCTGATATAACAAGCCTCGCGAAGCGAGTACCACCACCTCATCTTCGGCCGCCGTGTTGCCCGACAGACCTAACATCGACAGGGAAGCCAACTGGTCACCCATCGGGTCTTTCTGACGCAGCATGATACTGGCATCGGTCGTCCAACGCGGAGCCTTACGCAGGTAATACGCTGTGCCGAGTAATACACATACTGCCACACTTGCCACGAACCACCACCAGTGTTCCTTCGCGACACGCAGCACTTTGCGGACATCTATTTCATTGGTATTCTGATTCATCTGCCTGAACTATTTGACTACGGTTACAATGACGGTAGCAGCACTGAGTGCCGTGGAGACGATGCTTAGCCATAAGCCGGCATTGGTACTGCTGATAGCACGCACTTTGTTAGGCGAGACATACACGACGTCGTTCTGCTGGAGGTAGTAGTACGGCGAGTTGTACAACGCAGCCGAACCCACATCCACACGCGCCAGTTCTATCTGTCCGTTCACCTCACGGGTGATAAGTACGTTATCGCGCTTGCCATAGACGGTCATATCGCCTGCGGCTGCAAGGGCATCGAGTATCGTGATGCGTTCGCCCGTCAAAGCTATCTGACCGGGACGATTTACCTCACCCAGCACCGATACCTTAGCGTTTATCAGCCGCACTTGAACAGACGGGCTGACCACCTGCGCCTCCAACTTCTCACGTATAGCCTGCGCAGCAGCAGTACTCGTCAGACCTGCCACATGCACTGCACCCATTACCGGCAACATCACGTCTCCGTTAGCGTCGATGATGTAGTATTGCAGCGTCGGCGTAGCCTGTACTTTGTCCGTGCCGGGAGTCGCATAGACTGCCGTCGGAAGGTTATACGGCGTCACGGCCTCTTGGTCAAGCGCTGTAATGAATACCGTGATGGCATCACCGCTACGAAGAACGGTCTCGCTCTGGGAAATAAAGTTCGCATTGATGGCTTGTGTCTGCGAAGCTTCGGCGTCACGCAGGTACGTCATCTGTTTCTGCGTCACGCAACTTGCGGCGGTCATTACCACCAGCGCCAACGCACAGATCTGTCTTAATTTTTTATACATGGTCTTTCGCCTTCATTCATGATTAAGCGTGCAAAGATACACTTTTTTTTCGATATGTGCAAGAATATATATTTTTTTTGTCAAAATATTTGCATATATGCAAATTTTGTAGTACTTTTGCATGACATTTTGTCAGTTGAGTTATGACACAGCAAGAATTATTGGGTATCAAGCAGCGGTTCGGGATTATCGGTCAGAGCCCGTTGCTGAACAGAGATATTGAAATCGCCGTGCAGGTAGCGCGGACGGATTTGAGCGTGCTCATCACTGGTGAATCGGGTGTGGGTAAGGAGCATTTCCCGAAGATCATCCATGCTTTCTCGGCGCGCAAGCACGGACCGTATTTCGCGATCAACTGTGGTGCGATACCCGAAGGAACGATAGACAGCGAACTGTTCGGACATGAGAAAGGTGCGTTTACGGACGCCAAGAACGAGCATAAGGGATATTTCGAGATTGCCAACGGAGGTACGCTGTTCTTGGACGAAGTGGGCGAGTTACCGCTGCAGACACAAGTGCGCTTGCTGCGTGTGTTGGAAACGGGCGAATATATCCGCATGGGTTCGAGTAAGGTGCTGAAGACGAACGTGCGCGTAGTGGCTGCGACGAACCTGAACATGCGGCAGGCGATTGATGACGGACGATTCCGCGAGGACCTCTACTATCGTCTGAACACCGTAGAAATACGCGTACCTGCGCTGCGTGAACGCAAAGAAGACATCCCGCTTTTGTTCCGAAAGTTCGCCACGGACTTCTGCAACCGCTATCAGATGCCGCCGTTGTCGCTGAGCGAAGAGGCAACGCGATTGCTGCAGAATAGTTATTGGCGCGGAAACATCCGTCAGCTCAAGAATATGGCCGAGCAAATGGCGGTCATTGAGATGGACCATCAGATAAGCGCTGAGACACTACGTAAATATCTGCCGGGCGAAGAGAACCAGCAGGGCATCGTGCTTCGCACACCGACACAAGAGACCGGCAAAGACTACTCGCACGAGATAGGCATTCTGTATAACATGGTCATGCAGAATAAGAAAGATCTCGAGGAACTGAAACAGATGCTCATGGATGGCCGCGACATGCCCATCAACGAGCCTCGCAACATAGAAACCGCACCGACTATCACTATCACGCCGACTGAAACAACGACGCGCAAGCCGATTGACGCGGAAGATATAGTGGACAGCCTGCGTATTGAGGATGGCGAGAAAGAACTGATCCGTCGGGCATTAGAGTTGACTAAAGGCAACCGCAAAGAAGCGGCTGCACGACTCGGTTTCTCCGAACGAACCCTCTATCGAAAGATCAAAGAATATGGACTATAATCCAAAACACGGATTCGACACGCAATCAAGACGGAATCGACTGGGAGCTAAGTGCTTGGCAAGTGCTTGGCAAATGCTTGGTATATGCTGTTTGACCCTAATCCTTTTCACCGGCTGTTCCATCAGCTTTAAGTTCAACGGCTCGAACATCAACTATCAGACGACGCATTCTATCTCAATAGCGGACTTCCCGAACAATGCGCCGATGGTCAATCCGTCGCTAAGTTCCGCTCTTTCGGAAGGGATTCGTGACCTCTTCCAGCGTCAGACTCGCCTGCAGATCCTGCGTAAAGGCGGAGACCTGGAGTTGGAAGGCGAGATCATCGGATACGATATCTCGCAAGGCGCCATCGGAGCAGACAGTTATGCTACCGAAAGCAAGCTGACCGTCCGTGTACAAGTACATTTCACCAATAACGTCAATCCCGAGGACTCGTTCGACAAGACCTATTCGGCCTTCCAGACCTTCGATGCAAGCCGCCTGCTGACGGATGTGCAAGACGAGTTATGCCAGATTATCGTATCTGACATCGCCGAGAGTATCTATAACGATACCGTGGCAAAATGGTAATACATCGTTTCCGTTGAAAATTTAGAGGAGAACTATCTCAACGCGTCGGTTCATCTGACGCTGTTCTTCCGTGTCATTCGGCACGATAGGGTCGCGTTCTCCGCGTCCCTCAATCTCGATGCGCCGCGGGTCTATTCCACGCGCTTCCATCTCATGCTTCACCTCCTGGCAACGACCTTCCGAGAGAATCTGATTAGAGCGGTCTGAACCGATATTATCCGTGTGTCCGACGATGCGGATGCGCTGCGTCGAATGACTGGTCAGGAAGCGGAACAACTCATTGAGGGCCGGTTCGGATGAATCGAGGATATGCGTCTTGCCGGTCGCGAAATAGATATTATGCAGCACAAACGACTTGACCTCACGCGGAGCCATGACCACACCTTCAAAAGGCTCTGTTACGATAATCGTATCATGGAACGGGAAATAGTTCGGCGAGGTAGCGTCAATCGTATAGAACGGGATACGGTCGTCCAACAGCACGGCCAGCACCGCATGGAGACTGTCGGAAGTAGTCTGCATGACCTTGTGTTTGATATGATTGCGGACGATGATATTTGCCGCCACAGGACGACCGGTAAGCGAGTCGGTAACTGTAAAGGTCATGCGGGTCTCGGGATAGAGAAAGAGTTTGACGGTATCTTCATCCTCTTTATGATTGAACCACGCCGTATCGGATGCAAAATAACCGGTCTTGGCAGCTGCTGCCCAGTATTTGCCTTCCGGTAAGCCACGCTGGATACGCGCTTTCTTGGTATCGGTAGGTTTGCTTACTTTCGGCTTTTTGTTCGGACGCGCGTTCTGCTCCCGAACGGTAATATGCGTGGCCGGCAAAGGTTGTCCCGTACGCAGGTCAAACGAATAGACATACAGCAAGGGTTTGCCTTCTTTGATACGCTCGCGTTTGGCTTTTCGCAACTGTGCCTCTTTCTTCTTCTGCGCCTTGCGCTTGGCCGCCTCACGCTTGAGTTCCATCTTGGCTTTCGCCTTCGCGCGTTTCTCAGCTGGCGTCATGGCATAGCAACCCGCTTCGCCTGCAACGAAGACCATCAGAAATACTATGAGCCAAAAGCGTTTCATTGTCTATTCAAAAACAACAGGAGAATAGTCGTGGGACTATCCTCCTGCAGTGGTCCCACTTGGGCTTGAACCAAGGACCCCCTGATTATGAGTCAGGTGCTACTAACCAACTGAGCTATGGGACCCGGAGCGTGCTCCTTACTTATGCTGACGAGCGTTACCGTAGAGCACCAGACTCTCGTCCTTGGTGATCTGCATCTCGGCCTGCGTCAGTTCAGGAATGGTCAACGTGATTCCCGGAGTGAGGGAATTCGGATTCGCAATCTTATCCAGGTTGGCCATGTAGATATATACCCAGCAGTAAGTGTTGTTATAGTACTTACGAGCAAGCTTGGAGAGAGTTGTCGATTTCTCGGTTGTAATCTCCTCATGCGTGCGGCGTTGGTACTCATTCGGTTGAGCAGTCGGACGAGCGCTCTGAGCGAGCGGAACGGTATTGACTACCGGCGTATCTTCCTCAACGATACGGTTAGCGCGCTTGTCATCCAAGTCTTGTTTCATGCGCTCGAACGTAGCCTTATCCACCAGACGGATAGCCACACGACGGTTCGGACCGTAAGCAGCAGTACTGCGGTGACCGATGAGTTTACCCATGCCCATTGCGTACATGCGCTCGGAATCAACCTGGTGCTCTTCACGCAACTCACCGATGACGTTATCGGCACGCTTGTCACCCAAAGCATAGTTGAGCGAAGCCGAACCGGTGTTGTCGCAATAACCGGTAACAACGGCGTACAGCGTCGAGTCTTCCGCTAAGATATCAGCCACTTGCTGAATCGTGATAAGAGCCTTGTCGTCAAGGTTCGACTTGTTGTTATCGAAGTAAACGTAATAGATACGCTTCTGCTCTTTCTGGATCTGTTTGTAAACCTCACGAACGATGATCGAGTCATGACGGATGATAACGGTGTCGTGAACGCACTGCGGCTGCGGTTTCTCCGCTTTCTTCCATGCGTCGAGGTTCGTGAGATTGCGAACGTGCGTCTTGGATACGGCCATCAGTTTGAAACGCATATTCAGCGTTACATCTACGATACCATCGTTATTCTTCGAAGCCACACCATTGGCATTATAGTTATAACCACGACCGTCAATATAATCGTTAATAAAATAACTATAAGTTGCACGAACGCCCAAAGCCAAAGTACGGTTCAGATTGAACTCCAAGCCCAAACCGGCCTGCAGGTACAACTGACCGGCATAACTCGTCATATAGTCCGGAGCAACCTCGCCATCAGCGTTCACATAATTAACGGTATTGCCACGTTTGTGCGTCGGGTTTTGTATCACGCCTTTCTCATCAATCCAATAGTCATCATGGAACATCGTGGTTGTCTTATACCATGCGTATCCTGCGCCCACAATGGCATTTGCAGAGAAAATCTTCTTCTTAGCCTTTGGATAGAAAAGGTTCATGAAGTCCATGGAAACGTACAGACCTGCCTTATGCATATGACCGTTCAACAGCGTATCTGCATTCTGCGGATTGCTCTTGTCGCCCGTCACGGTGTACATATCGTACATATAGTTCACACCGAGACCCCAAACCGGGTTAAACGAGTATTCGAGATCCAAGCCCGCATTCGGAATAGCGATACCGTGCTTCATCTCGGAGTTGAAGTCACCATCAAAATAGTTAAAGCCCACATGCGGCGTTAACGACCAATGCGAAAATTCCTGAACGACCTCTTCGTTCTCATCTACCTTGTAGGGATGTGCGCCTTTCACGTCTTCCTTTTTCCCCTGCGCCATAACAGCGGCAGAGAAGCACAGAAGCGATATAAGAATAAGATTTTTCTTCATAATTTCACAAATCAGCGTGCAAAGGTAATACTTTTTTTTCATTCTACCAAATATTTTCAGAAAAAAATATAAATTTTATAGTTGGTATTGTGTATATCGATTTTTTTTTGTAATTTTGTGCCGAAATAGCGAGATCACTATAAACACACAAATATTATGGACATTTTACAACAAATGATTGCGCGTGCGAAGGCTAATCCGCAGCGCATTGTTTTGCCGGAAGGCGATGAACCGCGTACACTGGAAGCTGCTAACATCTTGCTCAAAGACAAGATAGCGCAGCTTATTTTGATTGGCAATCCCGAGAAGATCAAAAGCATGGCGGTTGAGAAGGGCTACGAGTATATCAAGGATGCGAAAATCGTAGATCCGATGACCGACCCGAAAATGCCCGAATACGCCAACCTGCTCTTCGAGCTTCGCAAAGCGAAGGGTATGACGGAGGAAGAGGCTGCCAAGAAAGCACAAGACCCGCTGTACTTAGGTTGCTTGATGATCAAAGCCGGAGATGCAGACGGTGAGTTGGCAGGTGCTCGTGGCACGACAGCAGACACTATTCGTCCCGCCTTCCAGATCCTCAAGACCAAACCGGGTTGCTCTATCGTGAGCGGTGCATTCCTTATGTTCACCCCTGCCAAACATTTGGGCGAGAACGGATTCCTGCTCTTCGCTGACTGCGCAGTCAACCCGAATCCGGATGCCAAACAGCTCGCGGAGATTGCTATCTCCACGGCTGAGACCGCACGCGCCATTGCCGGCATTGAACCGCGCGTAGCCATGCTGTCATTCAGCACCAAGGGCAGTGCAAAACATGAGTTGGTGGACAAAGTGGCAGAGGCTACCAAACTGGCTAAAGAGATGGCGCCGGACCTGGCACTTGACGGCGAATTGCAGGCTGATGCCGCTCTCATAGAGAGCGTAGCTGCCACCAAAGCACCGGGCAGTCCGGTTGCCGGCAAAGCCAACGTACTCGTTTTTCCGGACCTGCAGGCAGGAAACATTGGCTACAAACTCGTGGAGCGTTTCTCGGGTGCTGACGCGGTAGGACCGATTCTGCAAGGTATCGCCGCTCCGGTTAACGACCTGAGCCGTGGCTGCAAAGTGCAGGATATCGTTCAGATGGTAGTTATCACCGCCAACCAAGCTATTAAGTAAAAGTCTAATCCATGGAATTTTAATTCATTAAAATTATGAAGATCTTAGTTTTGAACTGCGGGAGTAGCAGTATTAAGTATAAACTCTTCGAGATGGAGAGCAAGACCGTGATGGCACAAGGCGGAATCGAGAAAATCGGTTTGCCGGACTCTTTCCTGTTGGTTAAACTGCCGAACGGAGAGAAGGTGAAATTCGAAAAATCGATGCCGGAACATACCGTAGGTATCGAGCTCATTCTTGAGAAGCTCGTGGACCCGAAGATCGGTTGCATCAAAGACCTTAAAGAGATCAACGCTGTTGGCCATCGCGTAGTGCATGGAGGCGAGAAATTCAACAAGTCGGTACTCATCACTCCGGAGGTAAAGGAGATGATCGTGAAGTGCGTTGAGTTGGCTCCGCTGCATAACCCTGCTAACCTCAAGGGTATCGACGCCATCGAGAAGATCCTGCCGGGTGTTCCGCAGGTTGCTGTCTTTGACACCGCCTTCCACCAGACCATGCCGGATTACGCGTACATGTATGCGCTTCCTTATGAGTTATACGAGAAATATGCGATTCGTCGTTACGGATTCCATGGCACAAGCCATCGTTATGTCAGCGCTCGCGTATGTGAATTCCTCGGCGTAGATCCGAAGGGTAAGAAAATCGTTACCGCACACATCGGTGGCGGTGGCAGCTGTACGGCTATTATGGACGGCAAGAGCGTGGACACCTCGATGGGTCTGACGCCGGTAGAGGGTCTGGTAATGGGTACTCGTGCCGGCGACCTCGACCTCGGTGCTGCTACGTTCATCATGGACAAGGAGCACATGAGTACAGCCGATTTCAACAACCTCGTTAATAAGAAATCCGGTCTGCTCGGTGTCAGTGGTGTTTCCAGCGACTGCCGTGATATCGAAGCAGCTATTAACCAAGGCAACAAACGCGCTGACCTGGCTCGTAAGATGTTCATCTACCGCGTGAAGAAATATATCGGTGCATACGCTGCAGCGATGAATGGTATCGATATTCTGGTCTTCACCGCCGGTATCGGAGAGAACGACCCGTATATCCGTGCAGAGGTCATGAAGGGTCTTAGCTTCTTAGGTATCGAGTTGGACGAGAAAGCCAACAATGTTCGTGGCGAAGAGCGCATCATCTCCACCCCGAATTCCAAAGTTACCGTATGCCTCATCCCGACCGATGAGGAGTTGATGATTGCTTCCGATACACAAGCACTGATCTGACATGACGAAACCCATTATCTACCAACTCTTTCCCCGTTTGTTTGCCAACTTCAACGAGACACGCAAATATAACGGGACGAAGGAAGAGAACGGTTGCGGTAGGTTTGTAGATATCAATGAGCGTGCACTCAAGGCCATCGTGGATTTGGGTGCCACGCATGTGTGGTACACAGGCGTCATTCGTCATGCTACAGCGCAATATAACCATCCAGCTATCACCAAAGGCAAAGCCGGTTCGCCTTATGCCATCACGGATTATTACGACGTAGATCCGGATCTGGCGAAAAATGAGGCGAAGCGCATGCAGGAGTTTGAGGATCTTGTCAAACGTACGCATGCAGCGGGATTGGACGTGCTCATTGATTTCGTACCGAATCACGTCAGCCGTGAGTATAAGAGTGTCTGCAAGCCTGCAGGCGTAGAGGACTTGGGCGAGAAAGACAATCCCGATTGGGCCTTCTCTCCGCTTAACAACTTCTACTATCTGCCGGGCGAACGTTTCTCCATGGATAAGGACCTGCAGGGTTATGAAGAGTTTCCAGCCAAGGTCACCGGCAACGACTGCTTCACCTCCCACCCGTCCGAAAACGACTGGTATGAGACCGTCAAACTGAACTACGGCGTCTTCTATCAAGGCGGCCGTGAGAAACAGTTCAACCCGATACCTTCCACTTGGACGAAGATGCGTGATATCCTGCTCTTCTGGGCTGACAAAGGTATCGACGGCGTGCGTGTCGACATGGCAGAGATGGTACCCGTGGAGTTCTTCCAGTGGGCCATTGCGGCAGTGCGCAAGAAACATAAGAAATTCCTGTTCATCGGCGAATGCTACGACCCGAACCAATACGATGCATATCTGACAGCAGGTTTTGACTACCTCTATGATAAAGTAGGCATGTACGACTACCTGCGCGGTGTGACGAGCAAAGGTTGGCCATCGGAAGGCATCACATCGCAGTGGATGCAGCATGGCGACGAGCGCATCAACCACATGCTCTATTTCCTCGAGAACCACGACGAACAGCGTCTGGCCAGCGGTTTCTTCTGCGGCGACGGACGCTGTGCCGAACCGGCAATGATTGTAGCAGCCACGCTCAACCAGTGTCCCGTCATGATTTATTCCGGTCAGGAACTGGGCGAACGGGGAATGGACCTGGAAGGCTTCTCCGGCATCGACGGCCGCACAACCATCTTCGACTATTGGGGCGTAAAAAGCGTTCAGGCGTGGGCAAATAAGGGTAAGTACGACGGTGCGCAACTCAATGAGACGCAGCGCGAATTACGCGATTTCTACCAGCGCTTGCTCACTCTGGCACGCGAGGACAAAGCCATCCAGAAAGGCAAGATGTATGATATCACCTATGCGCAAGGCGAAGGTTTCGACAAACAGGAGCATTATGCTTTTCTGCGTTATGTCAAAGGCGAGACCCTGCTGGTGATCGTCAATTTCCATGACCGCATCCGGGATATCAAAGTGCGCTTCCCTAACGATGCTTTTGTCTATCTGGATCTGGAAGGCAAGGTGAACGCTACGGCAACCGACTTGTTAGGAGGCAATAAATACCCGATTCAGTTCACGCCGGATAGCGTGTTTGACATTACGCTGGAGGCTTGGAAAGGCGTTGTGCTGAAAATCAAATAATGGAACTGCTTAAGGATATATTACGCTTGATGCGCTGGAGCAACCTGTTGTTCCTGGCAGCACTGGTGTGGCTGATGGAGAAATGGGTAGCCGTGCCCTTATTGGACAAGGCCGCCTTCGGCGAACAGATGCCTTGGTACGTGCTATTACTGCTGATGGCTGCCATCGTCTTTATTGCCGCCGGAGGCTACGTCATCAATGATTATTTCGATGTCAAGATTGACCGTATCAACCGTCCTGATGAAGTGATTGTCACCCGTACGATAAGCAAGCCTGCCGCCATGCGGCTCAGTATCACGCTGAGTGGTATAGGCATTGCTTGCGGACTGGCGTGTGCAGCTATCCTGCATAGCAGTCTGACCCTTTGGATCATCTTCCTCATCGTGCCGGGACTGCTATGGTTCTATTCCAGCAGTTACAAACGCCTTTTCATGGTGGGTAACCTCATCATCGCATTACTGGCCGCCTTACCGCCTATACTGGTGGCTCTGACGAATATAGCATGCCTGAATGCACGATACGCAGGTCTCATGCCTTACCTCACCTTACCGCATGACCTCTTGGCATGGCTCGGTGGGTTTGCATTGTTTGCCTTCCTGCTGACTTGGATACGCGAGATTGTCAAGGACATGCAGGATCAGATGGGTGACCGTGAACTGGAGTGCCACTCGATGCCTGTCGTCTGGGGCGATACATGGACGAAAGTGTTTGTCACATGTCTTATTGTTCTGACGCTCGCCATCATCGGTCATCTATGGTATCACGTTCTGCCCTTCCCTATCAGTTGGACCAGCCTCAGCACGCGTTATATAGCCTTAGGTGTAGTTATCCCGCTATTGAGCGTCATCGGTCTGCTATGGGCGGCAAAGATACCATCCGACTACAAGACCTGCCAGCAAGTCGTCAAACTGACCATGCTGCTCGGAATGCTATACAGCATTGTGATAGTGAGAGGATTATAAAAAGAAAAACGCGGTTATAAGCCGCGTTTTTTTAATGCCTGATAGACCTTGTGCACCGGGAAGCCCATGACGTTGAAATAAGAGCCTTTCATCTCCGTGCACGCCACATAGCCTATCCATTCCTGTACACCGTACGCACCGGCTTTATCCAGCGGTTGGTATGTAGCCACATAATACGCTATCTCTTCGTCTGTCAGCGGACCGAAGGTCACATCGGTGCAGTCCACGAAAGTCTCCAAGTCCTGCCCTTTCTGCGCGATGGTCACTGCGGTATAAACCTGGTGCGTCTTGTTGCGCAGCGCCTTCAACATCTCGACAGCCTCTGCTTCGTCATGAGGCTTGCCTAACATCCGTCCGTCGAGCCAGACGATCGTATCCGACGTGATAAGCAACTGGTCGTCTTTCAGTTGCGGCTCGTACGCCCGCGCCTTCGCACGCGAGATATAATAAGGAATATCGCCGGCTTTCAGATCCGCCGGAAAAGACTCGTCTGCATCAATGGATACAGCTGTAAAAGGCAGGTCGAGACCTGCCATTAACTCACGCCTTCTCGGGCTCTGACTTCCTAAGATGATTTCCATTAGAATAGATCCAATTGGGTGTCGGCCGGTTTCTCAATGGTCATCGGCACACCGTCTATATCGAGTGTCTCCGGTTGGTTCGGCGCTTGCGGTTCTTCGGATGTTTCCTCTGCCTGCGTCTCCTCGCCTTCCTGGAGCGGAGCGTCCTCTAAACTCTCTTCCTCTTCTTCCGGCTCTTCCGGTTCAGGCTCCGGTTCCGGAGTGATATCTTCAATAGAAGCCACCTCCAGCGTCGTCACACGTTTACCTTTCGCCTTCGCACTCTTCTCATCGATAAACTCGGCCATGAGAATCTCCAGCGGCGCCTTGTTCTCGTCAGCAAACGTGATACGGAAGGTCGCTTCGGCTCTATCGGAGAGCACTGCGATACGGGAATCGGCATCTTCGCCCAAGAAAGACTGCACTTTCGCTTGCGCGTCGTCCAGTCGGAAGCGTTTGCCGTAGTAGTATTTCAACTCACCGTTCCACTGGATGAGCGACCATACCTTCTCGGCATCCAGTTTCTCGATGCGCAGGATATTATCCTCGAAATGCGCGGTGAGGTCAAAGGATGTCGTGTAGTAGTTTCCGTCCTTGGTGATCACGAGGATACGGTCCTCATCATAGAACTCGCCCAAGTATATTCCGTGCTCGTCATAGTTGACGCGGAGTACATCGGCATCGAACCAAACCTTACGTCCGCCGAGCGTCGAATGACCTTTCTGCTTGAGGGTGATCGACTTCACTTCGAATTTCGTCAGCACGTTTCCTCGTGCGGTACGTGACTTGACAGCCAGTTCGCTCAGGTCCTTGCAAACCTCCAGTTTCTTGAGATGCAACTGCGGTTTGAGCGTCACGCGGATCACTTCTGCTTCTCCGTTCGGGTTAGCCGTGAAATAGACGATCTTCGAGCCGGGCTTGCCTTGCGTCAGGTCGTATTCCTTATCCTTCGCCACACCCGTCACGTTGAAGCGCTTCATGAAGTAAGTACCCTTCTTGCCGTCGCGGTAAACGACATTATAGACGGTGCGCTCATCGCCGCGCTGGAAGACTGCTATATGCAGGATATACGTTCCGACGAACAGCTTCTCTGCCACCCTCATCACCTTGTATTTACCGTCCTTGTGGAATACGATAATATCATCGATATCGGAGCAGTTGAACAGGAACTCATCTTTCTTCAGACCCGTTCCTACGAAGCCCTCTGCGCGGTTGATATACAACTTCTCGTTATTCTCCACTACCGCCTTGACGTTAATCGCACCGAAGTTACGCACCTCCGTACGACGCGGACACGCCTCGCCGTATTTCTTCTTGAGCATCTCGAACCATGCGATGGTGTAATCCGTCAGGTGGTTGAGATTCTTGATGCAGGCCTTGAGCTTCTTCTCGAGGTCTTTCATCAGTTCGTCCGCTTTCTTGGAGTCGAACTTGGTGATGCGCAGCATCTTGATTTCGAAGAGACGCTCGATATCTTCGGTGCGCACCTCGCGAATCAGTTGTGCCTTGAACGGCGTCAACGC
>JAFWAK010000036.1 GCA_017507715.1 Paludibacteraceae bacterium
CACCGAGTTCCCGGAACTGGATGACCCGCACACCGGCCGTAAGCTCATGGAGCGTACCATCATCATCGCCAACACGTCGAACATGCCGGTGGCTTCCCGTGAGGCCTCTGTCTATACATCCATGACCATCGCCGAGTACTATCGCTCGATGGGTCTGCGTGTGCTGCTGATGGCGGACTCCACAAGCCGTTGGGCACAGGCACTGCGTGAGATGTCTAACCGTCTGGAGGAGCTTCCTGGTCAGGACGCCTTCCCGATGGACCTCTCCGCGATCATCGGTGCTTTCTACGCCCGCGCAGGATATGTTTATCTGAATAACGGTGCAACAGGTTCGGTAACCTTCCTCGTTACCGTTTCGCCGGCCGGTGGTAACCTCAAAGAGCCGGTGACGGAGGGTACAAAGAAAGTGGCACGCTGCTTCTATGCATTGGAGCAGGCTCGTGCCGACCGTAAGCGTTACCCGGCTGTCAACCCGATTGACTCGTACTCGAAGTACGTGGAGTATCCGGAGTTCGCGGATTATATCTCCGAGCTGATTGACAAAGACTGGCTGCCGATGGTCAACGACATGAAGACCTATCTGCAACGCGGTAAGGAGATCCAAGAGCAGATTAACATCCTCGGTGATGACGGTGTGCCTGTTGATTATCACGAGAACTTCTGGAAATCCGAGGTTATTGACTTCGTCATCCTCCAGCAGGACGCTTTCGATAAGATTGATGCGATCTGTCCGCTCGAGCGTCAGCAGTACATGCTGCGTATGGTGATGGACATCTGCCGTCATGACTACGACTTCGATAATTTCCTCGATGTGATTGACTATTTCAAGCGCGTCATTAACCTATGCAAGCAGATGAACTACTGCGAGTTCCACTCTGCAGAATTCGAGGATTATCGCGGTAAGCTGGACGCTCTGCTTGCAGAGAAGCAGATCGCTGCTTAATTTAGGATTTCAAATTTCAAATTTCAAATTTTGAATTATGGCTAAAGCATTTCAAAAGATATATACACAGATCACGGCCATTACCAAGGCTACGTGTTCTTTGAAGGCCGAAGGAGTAGGTAACGACGAGTTGGCAACTGTCAACGGCAAGTTGGCGCAGGTAGTGAAGATCATCGGTGATGAGGTGACGCTGCAGGTATTCCAAGGTACCGAAGGTATCCCGACGAACGCAGAAGTGGTCTTCCTCGGTAAGGCTCCGAGCCTTAAGGTGAGTGACCAGTTGGCCGGACGTTTCTTCAACGCCTACGGCGAGCCTATCGATGGCGGACCTGCTATCGAAGGCAAAGAGGTGGAGATCGGTGGACCGTCCGTGAACCCGGTACGTCGTAAACAGCCGTCAGAGCTGATTGCAACGGGTATCGCCGGCATCGACCTGAATAACACCCTTGTATCCGGACAGAAGATTCCGTTCTTTGCGGACCCGGACCAGCCGTATAACCAGGTAATGGCCAACGTAGCCCTGCGCGCCGAAGCGGACAAGATCATCCTTGGTGGTATGGGTCTGACCAACGACGACTACCTGTACTTCAAGAATGTGTTCTCCAACGCCGGTGTGCTCGACCACATTGTGTCGTTCGTCAACACGACCGAGAACCCGCCTGTTGAGCGACTGCTGATCCCCGACATGGCACTGACGGCAGCCGAGTATTTCGCCGTTGAGAAGCATGAGAAAGTGCTGGTTCTGTTGACCGATATGACACTCTATGCCGACGCATTGGCAATCGTCTCGAACCGTATGGACCAGATTCCGTCCAAAGACTCTATGCCGGGTTCGCTCTATTCGGACCTCGCTAAGATCTACGAGAAGGCCGTACAGTTCCCGCCGGAGATTGGCGGCGGTTCCATTACCATCATCGCCGTAACCACGCTGTCGGGTGGTGACATTACACATGCTATTCCGGATAACACCGGTTATATCACCGAGGGTCAGTTGTACCTCCGTCGCGATAGCGAAATCGGTAAAGTCATCGTGGATCCGTTCCGCTCGCTGTCTCGTCTGAAACAGTTGGTTGCAGGCAAGAAGACCCGCGAAGACCACCCGCAAGTAATGAACGCAGCCGTTCGTCTCTACGCCGACGCCGCCAACGCCAAGACCAAGAAGGAGAACGGTTTCGACCTGACCAATTATGATGAGCGTTGCTTGGACTTCGCCCGTGACTACAGTCGTGAGATCCTGGCGATTGATGTGAACATCAATACAGTGCAAATGCTCGACGTAGCTTGGGATCTCTTCGGCAAGTACTTCAAGTCCGAAGAGGTAAACATCAAAGCAGCTTTAGTAGAGAAATATTGGCCAAATAAAGGTTAACGGTTAAAGGTTAACGGTTATAGTTTATGGCAATTCAATATCAATTTAATAAAACATCGTTGCAGGGCCTGGAGAAAGACCTGAAGATGCGGCAACGTACTTTGCCTACTTTGCAAAGCAAAGAGACGGCACTCCGTCTGGAAGTGAAGAAGGCGAAGAAAGAGCTGGACGACCTGGATAAGGAAGTCGAGCGCCGCATCAAGGACTACGACCAGATGATTGCACTCTGGGGTGAGTTCGACACCTCGCTTATCCACGTGGACGACGTGCGTATGTCTATCAAGAAGATAGCCGGCGTGCGTGTGCCCGTGCTTGATGAGGTGGTCTATTCAACCAAAGAGTTCTCGCTGTTCTCCTGCCCGAAATGGTTCGCAGACGGCTTTGAGCAACTCAAGGCTATTGCCGATGTAGGTATCCGCCAGGAGTTTGTGCGCCGCAAAGTGGACCTGCTCGAGTATGCGCGTAAGAAAACGACGCAGAAAGTGAACCTCTTTGAGAAAGTGCAGATTCCGGGCTACCAAGATGCCATCCGTAAGATCAAACGATTCATGGAAGACGAGGAGAACCTGAATAAATCGAGTCAGAAGATCGTTAAATCCAAACGCGAGAAAGAAGCCCGCGAGAAGGAAGGAGGTAACGCATGATCTCACAAATGAAGAAATATACCTTCCTGGTATTCCATCGTGACTACGAGACCTTCCTCACGCAGTTACGCGATCTGGGCGTGGTACACATCACCGAGAAAGCCGCCGGACTCATCGAGAACGACGAGACACTCCAAGCCGCGCTGCAGCACGAGGACGACCTGCGTCATCTGCTGTCTCAAGGTGCGCCTAACCAACTCATCACCGAGCGTGATGAGGTCAAGCAGCGTATCGCTGACGCACAGAACGCGGCACAACAGGCCGCTGTGTGGGGTGAGTTTGACGCACAGCGTATTCAGGCACTCCGAGACGCCGGCTACACGCTCCGTTTCTTCTCCTGTTCGGCAAGCGCTTATCAGGAAGAGTGGGGTATAGCGGTGAATAATGCCGAGGGCAAGACCTACTTCGTGCAAGTCACTCTTCCTACGGAAGAGCCTGCAGACATGAGTGAGACAGCAGCCACCGAGATTCCGCTGCCGGAGAAATCAGCTGCACAGTGGCAGATGGAAGTGGAACACCTCAACGGTCTGCTTGCTGCCGCCAATGCCCGTATAGAGGCTTGGCAACTGGCTAATATCGAAGATATTAAGAAACAACTGACGGAGGCTCGTCAACAGATTGATTGGCAGCGCGTTACGCTTTCGACCGACAAGCTCGCAGAAGGTTCGCTCTGTCTCTTTGAGGGCTTCTGTCCGATAGATAAAGAAGCTGAACTGAATGCCATGCTGGCTAAAGCGGAGGTTTATTACGAAGAGACCGACCCGCAGGCAGAGGACAACACGCCAATCAAACTGCGTAATAACTGGTTTGTACGGCTCTTTGAACCGCTCACCGGCATGTACGGCTGGCCGAACTACAAGGAGTTTGACCCGACGCCGATACTCGGTCCGTGTTTCCTCCTGTTCTTTGCGCTCTGTATCGGAGATTGCGGATACGGTCTGCTGCTGACCCTCATCGGCTATCTCATTTACAAAGGTAAACTGAAGATAGAGATGTTCGAC
>JAFWAK010000037.1 GCA_017507715.1 Paludibacteraceae bacterium
GGAGTTCCTCGGATCGAGTTGTATCTACCCGCGTATGGCACCTCAGCCGATGCCGGAGAGTTGTCTGCTGACAGGCGAACTGGAGAAGACAAACGAGGCGTATGCGTTAGCGAAGATAAGCGGACTGAAATATTGCGAGTTTTTGAATCGTCAGTACGGTACCGATTATATTAGTGTGATGCCGACGAACCTCTACGGTCCGAATGATAACTATCATCCTGAGCACAGCCATGTGCTGCCGGCACTCATCCGTCGCTTCCATGAAGCCAAAGAGAGTGGCGCCAAGTCCGTGACGTGTTGGGGTACCGGCAAGCCGCTTCGTGAGTTCCTCTATGTGGACGATCTCGCGAACCTGTGCGTGTTCCTCATGAATAACTACTCGGGCAACGAGACGGTGAATGCCGGTACGGGCAAGGAATTGAGTATCAAGGAGTTGACGGAACTGGTAGCGAAGGTAGTTGGTTACGAAGGAGAGATATTATGGGATAGCACGCGACCGGACGGCACACCGCGCAAACTGCTTGATGTAAGCAAGGCGACGAAGCTTGGATGGACGTATAAGACGGAGTTGGAAGAGGGAATACGGCTTGCGTATAAGGATTTTTTGGAGAATCCCATGCGGGCGGAACGATGAATTAATAATTAAGAATTAAAAATTGAAAGACTTCTCGTTAGATATATATCGTGAACTATTAGAGACCTTGCAGCGGCAGGGTTATGAGCTAATCGGTTATGCTGATTACCTGAAAGCCAAGCGTCAAGAGCAGATCGCCAAGAGATTTGTCATTCTGCGTCATGACGTGGATGCGAGGCCGCAGAACAGTCTAAAGACGGCACAGATAGAGCATGCACTGGGTGCGAAGGCGACCTATTATTTTAGGAAGCCTACCTCCGGCTCCTCCCTAAAGGGAAGAGAGAGAGGAATGACAGAACCCGAGATTATTCGGGCAATTGCTAAATTGGGACACGAGATCGGATATCACTACGAGGATATGAGTCTGTGCGGCGGAGATGTGAACCAAGCGTGGAGTCATTTCCAAACATGGCTGGAGTATTTCAGGCAGTACTACGCAGTAGAGACAATCTGTATGCACGGCGCGCCGACAAGTAAATGGGACGGCAAGGACTTGTGGAAGCAATACGACTATAAGGAGTTAGGTGTGATAGGTGAGCCGTATCTGGACACGGATTTCAGCGATGTGTTCTACCTGACGGACACAGGTCGTTGCTGGGACGGTTATAAGGTGAGTGTGCGTGACAAGATTCCGCAGTATCAGGACGAATGGACTCAAGCGGGTTTAACATGGCACACTACGCAACAACTGCTGCTTGCGATAGAGCAGGGCAAGTTGCCGAAGCATGTGATGATGACCACTCATCCGCAGCGTTGGACGAACAACAAGGGTGCATGGCTCAAAGAAATAGTCCTGCAAAACATGAAGAATATTGTAAAAAAACTATGGATAAGAAATTGAATTTTGCGTTGATTGGTGCGGCGGGTTATATTGCTCCGCGGCATATCAAGGCGATTGCTGACACGGGCAATAACCTGTTGGTGGCCTATGACAAGTTCGACAGCGTAGGCCGTTTGGACTCGTCCTTCCCGGATTGTTCGTTCTATACGGAGAATGAGCAGTTCGACCGTTTCTGCTCGAAACAGATGCGTACAGACAACCCGTTGAACTGGGTGTCTATCTGTACACCGAACTACACGCATGACGCGTTCATTCGCTATGGTCTGCGTTTAGGATGTAACGTGATCTGCGAGAAGCCGCTGGTGTTGAATCCGTATAACATCGACAACCTCCTCGAACTGGAGAAAGAGACGGGACATAAAGCCTATACGATCCTCCAGTTGCGTCTGCATGACAAGATTCGTGCATTGAAAGAGAAGGTGGAGAACGGTCCGAAAGACAAGATTTATGATGTAGACCTGACCTATATCACGAGCCGTGGCAAATGGTACTACAGTTCGTGGAAAGGCGACGTGCATAAGAGCGGAGGTATCGCTACGAATATCGGTGTGCATTTCTACGATATGCTGCAGTGGGTGTTCGGTCCGGTGAAGAAAAACATCGTGCATGTGATGAGTTTTGACCGTGTGGCAGGCTATCTGGAGTTGGAGAAGGCCCGTGTGCGTTATTTTCTGAGTATCAACGCAGAGTGTCTGCCGGCTAATGCGGTACAAGGAGAGAAACGCACCTACCGCACGCTGTGTATCGACGGTGAAGAGTTTGAGTTCTCGGCCGGCTTTACGGAGTTGCATACCGAGAGTTACAAGCAGATATTGGGCGGCAACGGTTTCCGTATCAGCGAGGCGCGGCCGTGTATCGAGACGGTTTCAGAGATTCGTCACAGCGAACCGATTGGATTGGTGGGCGATTATCATCCGCTGGCCAAATTACCATTAGCAAAACACCCCTTTGGATGGGACGAAAAAAGGTGACCGGTTTAGAACCGGAGTAAAGAACCATGCGGAATGTATGTGTATGAAACAAATTAAGATATTATTATTTGTAAGTGTGGTTGGTTTTCTGCTTTCAAGCTGTGTGACGGCGCGGAAAGTGAACTACATGCAGGAACCGGACCGTCATATTCCTAGTTACGCGGACACCCTCAGTTTTGAGGATTACCAATTGCGAATCGGCGACCGTCTATACGTGTATGTCTATTCGTTGGATGAGAAAATCCAGCAGATGTATAATGCGGGCGGTTCGAACGCCGCACAAATGCGTCAGCAGATGGGTAGCGGTTCTATGTACGGTTCGTACGACCTGTACACGTATCTGATAGATGAAGAGGGGAATATCGACTTCCCGACTATCGGCAAGCAGTTCGTGCAAGGCAAGACGACTCGCGAGGTCAAGTTGCAGTTAGAGGAAGAGTTGAGTAAGTTATTGCAGGAGATTCCCGGATACGCGACGATTTCCGTGGAGGTGAATATCGTCAACAGGTCTTTCTCGGTTATCGGTGCGCAGAGTGGCCGCTACACGATTAACAAGGAGAAGATGACCATCTTCGAGGCTCTGGCTTTGATTGGTGACTTGAGTGAGTTCAACAGCCGTAAGGAAATCAAACTCGTGCGCGAGAAGAACGGCGTGACAAC
This sequence comes from Paludibacteraceae bacterium, assembly GCA_017507715.1. Classification (GTDB taxonomy): domain Bacteria; phylum Bacteroidota; class Bacteroidia; order Bacteroidales; family Paludibacteraceae; genus Colicola. The sequence continues at coordinate 3,107 of JAFWAK010000037.1, forward strand.
CATCAAGACCTTTGATGCCCGCTCGGAAGATATCGTCAACTCGGAGTATTATTACATCGAGCCGAACGACATCATTTATATCCGTCAGATACCGGGTTACAGTTTCGGTATCAACCATGTGACGACCGTGATTGGTGTGACGGCGGCGACTATCTCATTCGGTGTATTCATCTATTCGATAGTCCAGACGGGTATCAATCACGTCAATAAGTATTACGGAAAGGAGGCAGCCAAATGAAAACGATGCGAATGATAGTTTTCGGCCTTCTTGCCGTGCTGATGAGCAGTTGCTACAGCCATCGCGTGATTGGTTATCTGCAAGAACCGACCAAACGCAATAAGTTGCCGGAATACGACAGCGTGCCATACGAGCCGTATCGTATCCGCGTGAACGACGAGATTATCTATCGTCTGATTACCATGGATGAGACGATGAGTAAGATGCTCGGTACGGATAATGCTAGTTACAGCAGTCAGTATGCCAACTCGTACCGCGTTCATTCGGATGGAACGATTGACCTGCCGTTCCTCAAACCTGTTAAAGTACAAGGCCTGACGGAGAAAGAGATGCAGGATACTTTGAAAGCTGCTTTCCGGGAGATTATCCCGGACGCAGATGTGAAAGTGGCGATGTATAACAAGTATTTCTCGGTGGTTGGTGACGCCCATTCCGGACAGTATTATATATATAAGGAGAAGTTAAATATCTTCCAGGCTTTGGCGATGACGGGCGATGTGATGAACAGCGGTGACCGTCGTCACATCCGTATTATCCGTCCACGCGACAACGGACAAGAGCCGGAGATATTGGAGTTCGATATGCGAACCAACAGCATTATCGATTCCAAATACTACTATGTATATCCGAACGATGTCATCTATGTAGCGCGCACCAAGAACAGTTTCTACACGGTGTCCAACTACTCGGGTTTCATCAGCCTCATCACCAGTTCGGTGGCGCTCTTGACAACGGTACTTAACTACGTGGCATACATATACAAATAACGACTATGAGTGACAATAATAAATATTACATGCCGTCCGGCGCGAACCCTTACGGTCAGCCCGGAGGTAACAATCAGTACTACCAGCCGTACGGTAATAACAACTATTATCAGACCGGTAATCAACAGTATTATCAGGCAGACCCGCAGAAGGACGGAGATGACGAAGAGGGTTCGATGAACTTTAATCCGCTGGAGTGGATATTTACCTTCCTGCACTACTGGTATCTGTTTGTGATTGCATTGGTTATCGCATTAGGTCTGGCGATGTTGAAGAACCGTCGTTGGATACCGACGTATTACTCGCAAGGCACAATCGTCATCAAGGAGAGCGGAACTTACGGTGGTTCGGCATCGGCGTTGATGAGCGGTTTCGGTGTTGACGCAGGGTATAAGAACGTGAACAACCAGATGATCATGCTCGGTTCGTACGACTTGATGAGTAGAGTAGTGGACTCGCTGCCGTTCCTCAATGTCGAGTATATCACGCAAGGTCGTTTCAAGACGCGTCAGTTATACCGTCAGACGCCTATATTGATAGAACCGATTCATGTAGATGCCCGTGCGTACGGTCCGTTATACCAACTCTCGTTCCGCAACGACGGTACGATGCATATCTCTTCGACCGAAGAGGATCTGCCGTTGGAGATGGACGTACATTACGGCGAACCGATTCATTGTAACTTGTTTGACATCACTATCTGGCCGACCGAGTTGATGGTCAACAGCGGTAAGATATACTTCCGTTTCCGCACTCACGAGTCGCTGGTGGATGAGTTCATGAGCCGTCTATCCCTGTCGTTCGTGACCGAGGGTTCGACGGTCTTGGCACTCTCGCTGACAAGTGAGACACCGCAACGAGACTGCGAGTTCATTGATGAGTTAGCGCGTATCTACCTGTTGCAGAACTTGGAGCAGAAGAATGAGGTGGCAGAGAACTCCATTCGCTTTATCAATGAGCAATTGGAGAACCTGCAGGACTCGCTGCAAGTGAGTGAAGGTGCAATGACGAACTTCCGTCAGAAGAATAAGTTCGTTGATGTCAACTCCTATGCGACCCAGTTGATGGGACGTATTGCGGCCTATGACCAGCAAGCAATGGAACTGCGTCTGCGTGAGACCTATTTCGACTATCTGATTTCCTATATCAATCAGAATATCGAGACCGGCGCAGTTATTGCACCTACCACGATGGGTGTCAATGAGCCGATGCTTATGGGACTTGTGCAGCAACTCAATGACCTTCGAATCCAACGCGGTGAGTTGACCGAGAAGAACGTTTATTACGCGAAGTACACTAAGGATATCGAGAATGTCAAGACAGCTATTGAAGAGGTAGTTACCTCTATGCGCGCTAGTCTTGAGATCGAGAAGAATGACTTGGCGCAGCGCAACGAAGAGGTAGAAAAAGACCTCAAGACCCTTCCGGAGAAGGAAATTCAGATGGTAGGTATCGAGCGTAACTATCGCATTGACGATAACTACTATACCTTCTTCCTGCAGAAGCGCGCCGAGGCCGAGATCCAGAAGGCATCGAACACGCCGGATAACTCCATCATGGATAAGGCCCGTACGACGGCCATCATGAATGCCAAGGCGAAGTCCAAGACCACTTCGACCTATCTAATCATCGGTTTCTTAATCCCGATGATCTTGATTATTCTGAGTGAGTTGCTCAACAATAAGATCCGCTCGCCGAAGGATGTAGTGAAACTGAAGATGTTCCGTCTTATCGGTACGTTACGTCATGCGAAAAGTCAGAATCCGACGTTGGTACGTGCCTCGCCTCGTTCCAGTTATGCGGAGATGCTCCGTGCTATCCGTACGCGTATTGAGTTTGTGCTCAAACGCAAAGATAAGATGGTCATCTGCGTCACCTCTACAGAATCAGGTGACGGTAAGACATTCCTCTCTACCAACCTAGCTGCGCTATATGCCATGACGGGACGAAAGGTGCTGCTGATAGACCTTGACCTCCGCAAGCCGAATATCCACACTAAGTTAGGTTTGGAGAACGGCAATGGTATGTCGAACTACCTCATTGGCGACTGTACATTTGAAGAGGCGATGGAGAAGAATACGCCGTTCGGCTTTGACTTTGTCCGTGCCGGTACTATCCCGCCGAATCCAGGTGAGTTGGTGCATACTGATAAGTTGGCCGAGACTATAGCCGACCTGCGTGAGCAATATGATTATGTCATAATGGATACTTCGCCTATCGGTCTTGTGCCGGACGCATATGCCGTTATTGAGAATAGCGATATGTGCCTGTTCGTCATCCGTTGTATGCAGACCAACAAGTCGTTCTGTAAGCAGACATTGGAGCAGATGACCGAAGTGGTAGAGAATCCCGAGAAGATACAGATTGTGCTGTCTGATATACCGACCGAAGGTCGCCATTCGTATGGTTCCGGTTATGGTTACGGCTATGGTGGTTACGGAGGTTACGGTTACGGACACCTCGGCTACGGTGGCTATGGTGGTTATAGTTACGGCTATGGTGGCAAGACCAACTCCAAGCGCTATGGTAAACTGTACGGTAAGATCTACGGCAAGCTCGTCAAGGACGACAAGGCTTATCGTTCGTATTACTACTATCACCACGACGAGGACGACGAAGAGGCAAAACAGAACGAAAATAACAAATAAAGCATATGACAACTGCTTTTGATAATGATAAATATATCCGCATACAGTCGGAGAATATCCGCGAGCGAATAGGGAAGTTTGACAATAAACTCTACCTGGAGTTAGGCGGCAAACTCTTCGATGACCTGCATGCGAGCCGTGTGCTGCCGGGTTTCATGCCGGATAGCAAGTTGCAGATGTTAACCCAACTGCAGGATTCGCTGGAGATTCTCATCGTGCTGTCAGCAGAGGACATCGAGCGCAACAAAGTGCGTCAGGATCTGGGTATCACCTATGACGAGGATGTGTTACGACTGCGTGAGGAGTTTATCAACCGTGGTTTTATGGTATCGTCGGTGGTCATCACGCATTATTCAGGTCAGCGTTCGGCCGATGCCTATCGTCAGCGTCTGGAGCGCAAGGGTATCCGCGTGTATTACCATTATATCATTGAGGGCTATCCGCATAATGTGGATCTCATTGCCTCGGAAGACGGTTTCGGCCGCAATGACTTCGTTGAGACCACTCGACCTCTGGTCATTGTTACGGCACCGGGTCCGGGTAGTGGTAAGATGGCTGTTTGTCTCAGCCAACTCTATAACGAGCAGAAGCGCGGTCGCAAAGCCGGCTATGCTAAGTTTGAGACATTCCCGGTATGGAACTTGCCTCTCAAACACCCGCTTAACGTGGCATACGAAGCGGCTACAGCTGACCTCAATGATGTCAATATGATTGACCCCTTCCATTTGGAAGCTACCGGTAAGACGGCTGTTAACTATAACCGTGATATTGAGATTTATCCAGTGTTGGACGCCCTCTTCACGTCTATCTACGGTACGAGTCCTTATCACTCACCTACAGAGATGGGTGTGAACATGGTTGGTTTCTGTATCAGTGACGACAAGGCGGTACGCGAGGCCAGCAAGCAAGAGATCATCCGCCGTTATTTCCAGGCGATGTGCCATATGGCGAACGGTGCTTGTAACGAGTCGGAAATCAAGAAACTGGCCCTGCTGCAGCAGCAAGTGGGCATTAATACAGCATATCGCCGTACGACCGTAGCCGCCCGTGAACGCCGTGCGCTCTCCGGCGCGCTACACGATGGCGCCTTTGCGCACGCAGCAGCCATCGAACTGCCGGA
>JAFWAK010000038.1 GCA_017507715.1 Paludibacteraceae bacterium
ACGATGTCGGTCAGCGCACGGACATCGGCCACTTCGACCGTCCGCTCACCGTCTTTCCATTCCGCGGTCTTGACCGGGAACAGCACCTGAAAAGCGTTGCCAAGCGGCACCTTCAGCGTGTATGGACATTCACATTTCATATTGCGTTGTTTTACCTTTCTACAATACGCGCAGAACCCGCAAATCGGTTTACTTTCGGGCTTATTTGCAAAATAACCGTTACTTTGCAAATAAAAAGCCGATACCTTCACAGGCAGCGGACTTCCAGTCATTAAACCTAAACCTTAACTATGAAAATTTATTTGTTTCCCCGTTGTTAGGCACAACGGAAAGCCTATAAGAACGGCACGAACTTGCGGGCCGTGAGGATGTACGGTGCGGTGGTCGGGAACTTCTCCATAACCCATGCGGCGAGTTTGAGCAGCAGCAGGATAGCCGTGATCCAGAACCACCAACTACAGAAGCGGTCGTAGCCGGTGCGGGTCTGCTTCGAGACCTTTTCGTACTCCGTTTGCAGGGCGTTGTAGCGGTTGGCGATGCTGTCGGCGGTGTGGGCATAGTCGGCAGCAAGGTTGCGATAGTGCGCAGTGCTGTCGCGCTGCTCGTGGTGGGTGTCGGTTTGGTGAACGCCTGCCACGTTTGTCGCCTCGCCGGTCTTGGCGTTGTATGTGCCCCCACCCTGCCCGAACTGAATCGTGAGACCTGTGCTGTCCTTGATGGTTACGTGGTGCTCGATGATGTGCAGCGAGTCACGGACCTGCCAACGGATGCTGTCTTGGTAGCGGATAGCCACGGAGTCGCGGACATTCACTTTCTCGGACACTTGCACGCTCTTGCAGCCGACGAGGTGCAGGCAGAGCCACATGATCAGCGCGGCTCCGATGCCTTGCACAAGGCAATAGATGATAGCGTCTCGTTTCATAATCAATCGGGTATTTTGCCGTCCTTGTTGCCGTCGGTCTTAATCTCGATGCCGTTGCGACTGATGGACAGTTTGGCATCTTGTCCGGCTTTCCAAGCGTCGGCGAAGTTAAACGATGCAGATAGTCCCGCGAGAATACCCATGCCCTGAAGGATGGATTTATGCACCTCTCCCTGCGGTGGCAACAGTAGTGCGATGAAGAACGCGAGGGCGCAGAGTGCCGCAAGGATGATGGCTGCTTTTGCGTAGTGGTTGCAGCGGTCTTTAGCCTCGCGTGCCTCTTCGATGTTTTGTTTGAATTGTTCACTCATAATTGTAGTTGTTTTCTACTATACCTACAAATGCTTGTTTTCGGTTTACTATTGCGCTATTTGAACACCTGTTTTATCAGTTCGTCGATGAGTTGCGTCAGGTGCTCGGCAGCGGCATCCATAGCCTGCTTACTTGACGAGGCAAAGAAGTTGCGCGGACGGATGGCACCACGTCCACCGACTACTCCGGACTTGTATGTATGCCACGGTACTTTCCTTGTCCTTTGGATAGGATGTCCGTTCATATAACTCGTTCTGCGGGCATCGGTTCCTTGATTAATGAAGCGAAGAATGAATCCACGGTCTGCACCTTGGTACGACATGATTTGCTCGGTACGTTGCAGCCTGCCACGATTGCCGCCCGGAGCAGCACCACGCGCACCTGCTTTCTTCTTTTGCAGTATAGAAACAGAACCGCCTAAAATTTGACGGTACACGGTACTCTTCACGGCTTTGTAGGCATCACGCGGGTCAGACTTCATCTTACTGCGCGCCTCTGCTCCAATCTTGCGCCGAGCCTCCATCAGCACCTTGCGAATCAACCCTTGCACCTTCTTTTCCATTGCAGGGTTATTGAACATCAGTTGCTCAAGTTCCTTCCGTGCTTCGACGAATCCATCTATTTCGAGATTACTATCCATATCTATAATACGTACAAAACCCGCAAATCGGTTTACTTTTTGGCATAAAAGCACCACCGATGGGGTGATGCTCAGAAGAGAGATAGTTGCAGGGGTTCGACCGATTGCGGTGGCGGTGCCGCTTGCACGGGTTCGGATGCTGCAGGTTCAGATGGTTGCACAGGCTCCGCACGTTCCTCATCCGTGCCCAAGTCGAGGAAACCGCCGCACATGTAGATGTCCTCCAACTGCCTTTGCCGTTCGGCGTTGAGCGCATCCATGTCCGTCTGCTTGTCGTAGTACCACACCCACGACACCCAGTAGCCATTGAGCCACAGACGGTCAAGGTGCCACACGCCGTAGTTGTCCGCGGTCAGCGC
>JAFWAK010000039.1 GCA_017507715.1 Paludibacteraceae bacterium
AGAGATAGCGGATGTCCTTTGCATCTCCATGCACACGGTCATCTCGCACCGTAAGCATATCACCGCCAAGCTCAATATTCATTCCATTGCCGGTTTGACGGTCTATGCCATCGTCAATAAGCTCGTTGACCTCAACAATCTGGAATAAAAGTCAGAAAATGGACAAAAAAACTCGCGACAAAAGTCACGAGCATGGAACGGAGTGGTCAAAGCCTCATGCCAAGCACATTATGTATCTTGCCATCATGAAGGATGAGCAACTGGCCATTTACCATAACTTTATTGGTCATTGGTGATTGGTCATTGGTGATTTCGAGGCCTTGAGTACTGCCGGCATTACCATAGACAAGCAACGCGGCTGACGGTTGCCCATATATCGTGAACGCACCATTCGAGGTGACCTTGGTTCCATACGTGCCGATGTTATGCCAAACCGTACCATCGTCATTGACCAGATGTCCCCAACCGCCGTAGACTTCCGGCTCCCAATAGAAAATACCTGCGCATCCTTCTTCGGGTAACATTTTGTCAAACAAGTCCTGCATCACATTCTTGGCGCGTGGCTCATCCCAGTTGGAATAACCCGTTTCTACGAGCATTACCGGCAGCTGAAAAGTGGTGTGCATTTTGCGCAGGTATGTAACTGCATTCGTGTTGTCCGTGCTCCAATTGTCCCAATCGGGATAATGGGAGAGACCTATCATATCAAACTTACCGCCTTTGTTCCGGAAAGCCTGATAAAACCATGTGTTGTCGGAAGGCGCATTATCGTGGTGGACAATCACAGTCGCTTGAGGCAAGACGGCTTTCACGGCATCATAGCCGGCATTACTCAACGCAATATAGTTATTCCAACGCGTGTTGTCCGACTCATTCCAATCGATACGACCGTCCTCCCAAACCATTCCGCTTGTGGTCTCATTGCCTACCTGCACCCATTTAGGTTCTATCCCCTCATTTTTCAAGGCTTGCAGCACATCCGTCGTATGGGCAGCAACAGCGGCCTTCAACTCGTCAAACGACATCTCAGACCATGAGGCAGGTTTGGTCTGACGACCGGGGTCTGCAAAATAATCGCTGTAGTGGAAATCGATGAGCAGATCCAAGCCCTGCTCGTGTGCCCGTCCGGCTTTTGCAATCACATCGGCTTTGTCACTCCATGGGCCATAGCCGTAATGAGTCGGGTCCACCCATACACGCAGACGGATGGCCGTCATGCCGATATTCTTCATGAGTGCGAAAATATCGGTTTCATTCTTGTCGGCATCATAAAAACGCATGCCGTCAGCCTCCATCTCCGTACACCAACTGACATCCGCACCTCGCGCGAACGAAACCGTCTGTGCCCGCAGCGGCAAAAACACTACAGCGGCGATTATGGTAAAGAATATTTTTCTCATTGTTTTGCCTGCAAAGGTACTGCTTTTTTGCGAATTACGCAAATAAATCGAGAAAAATTCACAAAAATGCTGAAACTCTTGCGTATGTCCCTAAAAAGTTGTACCTTTGCACTCGCAAAGGTTTGAATATGCAAATCGCGTTCACTACACAATTGCCTGCGGAGGGATTCAAGCGCTTGGAAGCCTTCCCCTTCCCCTCCCTGAAGGGAAGGACTTTCTTGGTGAATAGAGATGAAGGTTGGGAAGAGGCGGAGGTACTCGTCAGCACCTTCGACTATACGGTGTCGCGGGAGATGATTGAAGCCATGCCGAACCTGCGGCTGATAGCCAATTTCGGTGCGGGATTCAATAATATCGACCTCGAAGCGTGCCGTGAACGCGGCATACGCGTCACCAACACGCCCCAACCCGTCATAGAACCTACCGCCGAACTGGCATTCGCACTGATGATCGATATAGCAAGGCGGGTGAGTGAGTTTGACCGAATGATAAGGGGTTATGGGTTACCGGTTACGGGTGAGGGGATTCAATTCGGTGTGATGCGGAACCTCAGTCACTCGTTGTACGGTAAGACACTCGGCATCCTCGGCATGGGTCGCATCGGTCAGGCATTAGCGAGACGAGCCATAGCAAGCGGAATGCGGGTTATTTATCATAACAGGAAGCCTCTCCCGACCTCCCCTAAAGGGAAGGAGACAAGTTGGCAAGAAGAGGTAATTAATCAAGCGGAGTATGTGGATTTTCAGACCTTATTGCAGAATAGCGATTACCTCAGTTTGAACCTGCCCTACACGCCCGAGGTGCATCATATCATCGGCAAGCCCGAGTTGGGAATGATGAAACGCACGGCATACCTTATCAATACCGCGCGTGGTGCGCACGTAGATGAGCAGGCGTTGATAGAAGCCCTCCAAAGCGGCATTATTGCCGGCGCAGCACTCGATGTATATGAGCATGAACCCGCGATTCCATCGGAACTTTTGAGGCTGCCGAATGTAGTACTCAGTCCCCATACCGGCACCGGTACATGGGAAGGACGCATCGCCATGTGCGAGAATGTATGCGATAATATCATCGCTTTCATGGACAACAATTTTAACAAAATGAATATCGTATTATGAGAAAACTTTTTCTTTTCGTAGCAGCTGCTATGCTGATGGCCGGCTGCGGTTTTCTGAAGAACAGCACTTCGAGTAACACCACCACCCAAACTGCCGCAACGACCAACACTACGGCTAACGCAGGCAACACGGCTATGACTGCCGGTCAGGGTGCAGGCAACGCCCTTCTGGCGCTGTACAACCAGTACAAAGCCGACGGCAACAAGTACGACTACAAGAACATGCAGAACATCCTCAACACCGTAACACTGGTGGCTAACTGCGAGGGTCTGAAGGAGAACTACAAAGACAAGACATACTTGTCGGAGTTCGGTAAAGGGATGGTGGCTTCGTCACTCGGTCTGGTAACGAAAGACAATGTAGAGACGGTAACAAACAGCCTGGTAACGATGGTGAAAGACAGCGAGACCGTTCAGAACGCCTCGACACAAGTTCAGAACACCGCTAACACGGCTGCCGGCTACGCCAACACCGCTGCTCAGTATGCCGGTGCGCTCAGTTCGTTACTTTCCGCATTCGGAGGCAAATAACCGGAGCTTCCCGAAGGCGAAAAACAAAGTAGTATGAATATAGTTGACAGATTTCTCAAGTACGTATCGTTCTGCACGACGAGCGATGAGAACACCGGTATGACGCCTTCCACGCCGGGCCAGATGGAGTTTGCCCGCTTCCTCGCGGACGAACTGAAAACCATCGGTCTGAGTGAGGTTTCTCTCGATTCCAACGGATATATCATGGCATCGCTGGAGGCCAATACGGAGTTAGCGGTTACGGGTGACCGGTTACCGGTTATCGGATTTATCGCCCATATGGACACCTCGCCTGATGCCAGCGGCAAGAATATCAAGCCGAGCATCATCACCTACGAAGGCGGTGACCCGCATATCGACGAGCGATATATCGGTCAGGAACTAATCGTGACGGATGGCAAGACCTTGCTTGGCGCGGATGACAAAGCCGGCATAGCTGAGATCGTCACCGCCATGGAGTACCTCATTCAGCACCCGGAGATCAAGCACGGCAAGATACGTATCGGCTTCACGCCCGATGAAGAGATCGGTTGCGGCGCTGACCATTTTGATGTCAAGGCCTTCGGTGCCGATTTCGCCTACACGATGGATGGCGGCGCGATTGGCGAACTGGAGTACGAGAACTTCAATGCCGCGGCATGCAAGATACGCGTACACGGATATAATGTGCACCCGGGCAGCGCGTACCATAAGATGGTCAACTCCATGCGCATCGCCTATCAGTTAGCGGTCATGCTGCCGCGTTGGGAGACGCCCGAGCATACGCAGGGTTACGAGGGATTCTATCATCTGATAGGCATGAACGGCACCGTGGAAGAGACGACGCTCAGTTATATCATCCGTGACCATGACCGCGCACGCTTCGAGAGCCGCAAACGCGAACTCGAACACCTCGTACGGAAAGTGAACCGCGAGTACGGAGAAGGAACCGCCGAGATAGAGATGCGCGACCAGTACTATAACATGCGCGAGAAGATAGAACCCGTCATGCACATCATCGAACTGGCCAAAAACGCGATGGAAGCGGTAGGCGTGACGCCTGTCGTCAAACCGATTCGCGGCGGTACGGACGGAGCACGACTGAGTTTTGAAGGACTACCCTGCCCGAATATCTTCGCCGGAGGAGAGAACTTCCACAGCCGATACGAATATCTGCCGATTCCATCGATGAAAAAAGCAATGGAAGTCATTCGGCAGATTGTGCAATCAGCAAAATAGTTGAAAGTATAAAGTTGAAAGTTTAAAGAATATGTTAAAAACAACACCGTTTACAGACATCCACATTGCGTTAGGCGCAAAGATGGCTGAGTTTGCAGGCTTTAACATGCCTATCCAATACCCTACGGGTATTAACCAAGAGCACATGATCGTTCGCGAGGGCGTAGGTGTGTTTGACGTGAGTCACATGGGCGAGTTCTGGGTAAAAGGCGAAAAAGCCCTCGATTTCCTCCAGTATATCACCACTAATGACCTGAGTGTCATCGCTGCCGGCAAATGTCAGTACACCTGCATGCCGAACGGCAAAGGAGGTATAGTAGATGATTTAATCATCTATAAATACTCGACAACCAAGTATCTAATGGTGGTCAATGCCGGAAATATCGACAAAGATTGGGCATGGGTATGTAAGATTAGAGATGAGAAATTAGAGTTTAGAGAGGTTTCTCTGGAGAATGCTTCCTGCCGTTACGGTCAGTTGGCCGTTCAGGGGCCGAAAGCCACCGAACTGCTGCAATTGCTGACCGATGCCGACCTCAAGTCTATTGACTACTACGCTTTCCGCGAGTGGAGTTTTGCCGGTGTACCGGGTGTCATCCTCAGTAACACCGGTTATACCGGTGCAGGAGGTTTTGAACTCTATTTCCCTGCAGAGAACGGCAAGCAGATATGGGATGCGCTGTTCGAAGTAGGCAAGCCTTTCGGTCTCGCTCCTATCGGTCTCGGCGCACGTGACAGTCTCCGTCTGGAGAAATGGTACTGCCTCTACGGCCATGATATCGATGACACCACTTCGCCGCTCGAGGCCGGTCTGGGATGGATCACCAAACTGGACGCCAAGGATTTCATCGACCGCGACTTCCTCAAACAGCAGAAAGCAGAGGGCGTGAAGCGCAAACTGGTGCACTTCGAATGTCTGGAGCGCGCCATCCCTCGCAACGGCTACGAAATATGCGATGAAAACGGCAATATTATCGGTCATGTAACCTCCGGAATCATGCTGCCGAATACCAAGGTAGGCATCGGTATAGGTTACGTCCAGACGCCGTTCGCCAAGAAAGAGACAATCATCTATATCAAGATTCGCGAGAAACTCATTCCGGCGAAAGAGGTTTAGCGGTTATCGGTTACGGGTTATGGGAAAGAACGTAGCGCTGGTTTTAGGTTCCGGAGGAGCACGCGGATTAGCGCACATAGGAGCTATTGAAGCACTCGAGCAACGCGGCTATACGATTACCAGCATAGCCGGTTGTTCGATGGGTTCTATCATCGCCGGCATGTATGCGGCAGGACAACTCGAAGAAGCCAAAGAATGGTTCCTGCGGGTCGATAAGCAGCTTATCCTCCGTATGATGGATATCAACCTACTGAGCACCAATTCGCTCGTCAAGGGACAGAAAATCATTCAGGAGTTGGAGAAGATCGTACCGGACAGGCCGATTGAGTGCCTGAATATCCCGTGCACGATCGTCGCTACCGACATGATCAGCGCCGAAGAAGTGGTCTTCCGTACCGGCAGCCTCTTTGAGGCTGTACGGGCGTCTATCTCTATCCCACTCTTCTTCCAACCCGTCCAGATAGGCGACCGTCTGCTCATCGACGGCGGTATATTAAACCCGCTGCCGCTGCACGTGGTAGACCGTACGGACGGTGATATTCTCGTGGCGATGGATATCAGCGGAAAGGACAGTATGCCTACCGAACCGATTCCCGATGCCATCGATGTAGAGGGTAAGTTAGCGGAACTGACGGCACGCGGTATTCCGGTGCCGAAAGCCGTGGAGACGCGACTGAGGCAGTTAGGTAAGCGGCTGGACGGAATCCGTCAGCGCCGCGCAGCAGACCTGGGACGGAACGTCAGCTTCACGAGCATGCTGGACCGCATGAGCGATTTGCAGATACAGCAGAACACCCTGCTTGCGCTGCGTCTCACGCCGCCGGACATACACGCCGTGATGCGGCAGTATGCCTATACGACCTTCGATTTCGATAAAGCCGAACAGATCATTGCCGACGGTTACCGCCTAATGAACGAGGCGCTGGATGAGTATGAAGTTAGGAATTAGGGGTTAGAGAAAATTGAAGAACAGGAAAGACTATATTATCCGGAAGGCGATGGAGTTATACGCGCTGATGGGATTTAATAATGTGAGTATCAGCGACTTGCAGTATGCGCTGGATATTGGTCGCGGCACACTCTATTATTATTTCTCAGATCAGGACGAATTGTTCATCGCCTGCATGGAACGGTATTTCCTGGAACCCAAACAGTGGGCGCTTAAAAGCGTACCGGACGATGCCGGTATCGATACGATGATAGGCGCGATGCTAGAGTATCTGCATAGTTTGGAGGCTGCCCTACTCACTTTTGACATCAAGACCATTAACACCTCGAACGTGAACGACTTAATGTTCACTGCCTATAGTCGTTTTCCGGCATTGCACCGCAAAGCCCAGCGTTTGGCCCTGAAGGAACTGGAACTCTGGCGCAAAGCGATCTATCATGACCAGCGCGCCGGCCGAATCCGACAAGACATCGACCGAGATCAGGTAGCGCTCATGTTTACGCACATCAAAAATACCTACGACAGCGGACTCGGAAAAACACAAATGGACTTTTCATTATTGGAAAAAACATATTCCGAATTTCATAAATTGCTAAAAATATAAGAAAAAATAACGTTTTCGAACGAGTATTCGAAAATAATATAGTACTTTTGCACTCGGTAAAAACTAAATTGTATGGCAACAAAACATTATTTTTCATACCTGCAAGAGACGATGCACACGAATTGGGACAAGTTGGCAATGACAGACTTGGACGGTGAGCATCGCTACACGTATGCCCAATTGGCAGAGGAAATAGAGAAGTTGCACGTCACATGGCGTGAATGCGGTATCAAGGAGGGCGATAAGATTGCACTCTGCGGCCGTAACTGCGCGAATTGGGGACTTCTTTTTCTGGCTGTGGAGAGTTATAAGGCAGTAGTTGTATCCATTCTGCCAGACTTCACTGCAGAGGGCATTTACGCGCTCGTTGACCACTCTGAAGCCGTGCTGCTGTATGTGGGTCCGAACGTGAAAAAGAAGATAGACGCTACACAGATGAAGGGTCTGAAGGCAACTATCTTCATGGACGAAATGAGCATCATAGAAGCGGATGATAAGTTCCGCAAGAAATTCGAAGGTGCAGGCAAGGCTTTTGCAAAGGCCTATCCGAACGGTGTAAGCCTCGAGGATGTGAATTATCCTACGGATAACTATGACGATCTGGCCGTTATCAACTATACGTCCGGCTCGACCGGAAACCCGAAGGGTGTGATGCTAACGCATCTGAACATCAGCGGTAACGTAGAATTCGCACATATTCGTATTCCGCATCAACCGGGTGATACAGTGCTTTCGATGCTTCCTATCGCGCACATGTTTGGTTTGATGTTCGAATTCATCTATCAGGTTTGCGAGGGTGCGCAGGTATACTTCCTGACGCAAGCTCCTACTCCGACGGTGCTCATGAAGGCCTTTGCACAAGTGAAGCCGTTCATGATCCTGACGGTACCTCTGGTAATAGAGAAGATTATCAAGAAAGGTGTGCTGCCGAAGATCAGTTCGCCGATGGCGAAGATTCTATGGAAGACACCATTCGTCAAGAGAGCTATTCGCGGTAAGGTACGTGACGGGCTGAATAAGACTTTCGGCGGCCGTCTGCGCTACCTGATCATCGGTGGTGCGGCGCTAAATCAGGAGGTAGAACAAGTACTCCACGACATTGAGTTCCAATACTGCGTAGGTTACGGTATGACCGAGTGCGGACCACTCATTAGTTATGAAGACCCGTGGACGTATGCTTTCCATAGCTGCGGTAAAGAGATTCCGCAATGCCACGTTCGTATCGACAGCGAGAACCCGACAGCCAAGGACGGTGAGATCCAAGTGAAGGGAATCAACGTCATGAAGGGTTACTATAAGAATGAGGA
>JAFWAK010000040.1 GCA_017507715.1 Paludibacteraceae bacterium
CCGAACCAGTCACAAGTGCGGATGATCGTGCCTAAATTTCCGGGATCTTGAATACCGTCGAGGGCTAAAATCAATCCATCATTCGCATCACTCACACCATTCGCATCATTCGCACCATTGCGTTTCTTAAACACGCCAATCACTCCTTGCGGCGTACGCAAACCCGACATCTGCTCGATCTCTGTGCGTGTAGCATTCTCGCCTTCGCGATACAGATGAACCAACTCAAACGCCCTGCGCAACTCCTCTACGCATTTCTCTCCTTCCGCCACAAACAGCCCCAGTTCGTCACGATACTTCTTGACTTGCAAACTTTTTACAAGTTTGACTTGCGATTTGCTGATTTTCTCCATAATAATCTCAAAATCCGGCACAAAAGTACTAAAAAATTTTGACATGTCAAAATATTTTTGTAATTTTGCACGCTAATTATGTTACGCATAGTACGCACATATGGTTTTCTGATGGCCGTCCTGGTGGTTTTGGCGTCCTGTAACACGACTAAATTCGTGCCGCAGGGCCAGTACCTTTTGAATAAGGCACAGGTGAAATGCGTGGATGACAAGTCGGTCTCGACCACGGACTTGCGTAACTATCTCCGCCAACGTCAGAACACGGAGATTCTCGGCTTCTGGAAGCTGCAGCTTCATATCTATAACACGGCGCCGACAGACACCACCACGCAATCCAAAGCCCGCTTGGCGCGCAATGCGCATAAGATGGGTGAGGCACCTGTTATCTATGATGAGGAACTGACGGCTATCAGCATGCAGCAACTCCGCCAGCAGATGAATAACATGGGTTATTTCCTTGCGAAGGTGGACACGGTCAAGCAGATTAAGAACCGCAAAGTCAACCTGACCTATCTCATTACCGCCAACCAGCCTTATCATATCCGCAGTTATGAAGTGGACATCCCCGATGAGGATGTGCGCGCCATCGCAGAAGACGAGCGTTGTGTCATTAAGCCGGGAGAGCAGTTCTCCACGCAGACTTTGGACGAAGAGCGCGAACGTATCACAACAGCCCTGCGCAACCGTGGCTATTTCTATTGCGAGAAGTCGATGTTTGAGTTCACGGCCGATAGTTCGCTTAACTCGCACGAAGTGGACCTCCGCATCCATATGGCGCCGTACGTCGAGCATCTGGACTCTGCCTCGCTGGCTAAGATGCGTACACGTTATTATATCAACGATGTGACTTTTAAGATGGACAAACCATTCCTGCGTAATAGCACTTTGCGTCGGGCGAGTCGTCTGAAAAAAGGAGACCGCTATGCTGAATGGCGTGTTGAACGGATTTACGCGCGTATGAACGCCCTCGCGCCTGTCAAATATGTGGACGTCGCTTTCACGCCGGTAGGAGATAGTCTGCTTGATTGTGCCATCACCATCTCACGCGGACGACTCAACTCGATTGCCGCTGAAGTGGAAGGCACCTACTCTGCCGGAGACTGGGGTGTGGCGGCCGGTGTCAACTACACCAACAAGAATATCTTCAAAGGCGCCGAAGTGCTGACTCTTGGCGCACGTGCTTCGTACGAATGGAGGGCTAACGGCGGACGGGCTATAGAAGCGAAAGCAGAAGCAGGACTGCTCTTCCCGTCCAACGTGAAACTCAATATCGCCTATAACTTCCAGCGACGGCCGGACGAGTACACCCGCACAATAGCGAATGCCGGACTGAGTTATATGCTGCCGCGTAAGCCGGGCAGCAGATGGACGCACGCGTTCAGTCTCATCGACATCAACTATATCTACGTGCCATGGATGTCGGAAGCATTCAAGAACCAGTTCCTCAAGAAATCGACTGTGCTCAAGGCCAGTTACGAAGATCATTTCATCCTCGACTGGAGTTATCTAGGCACCTACTCTACCTATAACCCGCGTAACCCGAACCGCTCCTATCTGCAGTTGGCGCTACGCGCCGAGACTGCCGGTAATGCGCTGTACGGACTGAGTAAGGCTGCCCACTTCAAGCAGGACGAACAAGGCCATTATATGCTATGGCGCATTCCGTTTGCGCAGTACGCCAAGGGAGACGTCAACTTCACGTATCACGGCATTATCAACCCCAAGCATCATTTGGTAGGTCACATCGGTCTGGGTGTTGCCGTACCTTACCTCAACGCAGATGTGTTGCCGTTTGAAAAACGCTATTTCGGCGGAGGTGCGAATAGTGTTCGTGGTTGGCAGGCACGTACCTTGGGACCGGGAGCCTATCGAAATACGAAAGGCGGATATGCCTACGATCTACAAGTGGGTGATATCAAACTGGATATGAACCTCGAGTACCGCTTCAAGGTGCTCTCCTTCCTCGAATTGGCAGCCTTCCTCGACGCAGGTAACATATGGACGATAAAAGACTACGAGGAGCAGCCGAACGGCGTATTCCTCTGGGACCAGTTCTACAAACAGATTGCATGGAGTTACGGCGTAGGTGTACGCTTTGACCTCTCTATATTCATCTTCCGTGTGGACTTCGGTGTCAAACTGCACGACCCGAGCCGCATTGCGGAAGGCAAACAATGGCGAACTGCCGGAAACGGCTTGGGATGGAAAGACGACATGACCTTCCATTTCGCAATAGGATATCCGTTCTGATAGGAGATGTTTATTTTGAATTTAAAATTTTTAATTCATGCTGAAAGCATCTATGATATCAGGGCTGGTCGAGGCCGGGTGTGACGAAGCGGGACGCGGACCGTTGGCAGGCAGTGTGTTCTGCGCAGCTGTTATCTTGGACCCGAAACGTGTTGCACAGATTCCGGAGTTCGAATGGCTCAACGATTCCAAGCAGTTGACCGACAAACAGCGGTACGCCTTACGACCCGTCATCGAGCGTGAAGCAGTCTCATGGGCCGTCGTGGAAGTGAGTGCCAAAGAGATTGACGAACGCAATATATTGCAATGCTCCATCATAGGCATGCGGCGGGCACTGGACAAGCTGACCGTCCGGCCGCAACATATCCTCGTGGATGGCAATAAATGGAAACCCTACGTGCCCGAAGGCGAGTTGCTCGAGATACCGGCAGATACCGTTGTGCACGGCGATGCCACCTATATGTCCATAGCTGCAGCCAGTGTGCTTGCTAAGACCTATCGCGATGATTACATGCTTCGCTTGCACGACGAGTATCCGCAATACGGTTGGGACACCAACAAAGGTTATCCGACGGCCGAGCATTATGCCGCACTCAAGCAATACGGCCCGACGCCGTACCATAGAATGACATTTAATTTAAAACTGTAATAATATGATTTTCTTTTCTCAACAAACCACGGCAGACGGCCAGCAACGCCCGCGCCGCAAAGTAGGTTGCCTCGGTGGCTGCCTCATTTTCTTCGCAGTCTATTTCATCTGTAGTGCTCTTCTCGGATGGCTCATGGGTGATATGTTCTCCGCTTCTACGATGGACCTCAAGGGCCAGACCGTTTACCGGCTGCAACTCAAAGGTACGCTGGTGGAACAGGCACAGGAAGAGAACCCCTTCGCTTCGTTGATGGGGTCGATGCCGTATAGCAGTTATGCGCAGCAGGAAACGGTCGGCCTTGATGACATTCTCAGTAATATCCGCCTCGCCAAGACCGATGACCGCATCTTGGGTATCTGGTTGGATGGCGGCCAGCTGAGCATGGCTCCTGCCAGTGCCAAAGCGATTCGTGACGCCCTGCTTGACTTCAAGACCAGCGGCAAATGGATCATCGCATCTGCCAAGAACTACGGCGAGACGAACTACTATGTCGCTTCCGTGGCTGACCGCATCTGTCTCGACCCGACAGGAGCGGTTGGATGGTACGGACTCGTAGCGCAGAAGATGTACTATACCCGCGTGATGGAGAAGATCGGCGTGGAGATGCAGATCCTCAAGGTCGGCACCTTCAAGTCGGCGGTAGAGCCGTATTTCCGCACCTCTATGTCCGATGCGGACCGTCAGCAGACCAAGGAGTTCCTCGATGGTATCTGGGCTGAATATAAGACAGCCGTAGGCGCTTCCCGTCACCTGACAGAGGCGCAACTCGATGCTTTGGCCGACCGCTATATGCCGCTGCAGAGTGCCGAGGAGAACCTCAAAGCCGGACTCGTGGATACCATCGTTTATCAGCAGGATATGGACTCGCTGCTGCGTGTTTATACCGGTACCAAGGACTATAAAACCCTCACTACCGGCAAGCTGGCACAAGTGATGCGTCCGGACTCCAAGGCGAGTGACAAGATCGCCGTGCTCTACCTCGAAGGTGCTATCACCGAGGAGGATGGAGACGGCATTGTCGGCAAAGAGGTCATCAAGACCCTCAAGAAGATTCGCAAGGATGATGACATCAAAGCCCTCGTCCTCCGCGTCAACAGCCCGGGTGGTTCGGCTGACGCGTCTGAGCAGATATGGCATGCTATCCAGAATATCAAAGCCGACAGCATCCCTGTTGTCGTTTCGATGGGTGACTACGCTGCTTCCGGTGGATATTATATCTCCTGCGGTGCAGACTATATCTATGCCGAGCCGACCACGCTGACTGGTTCCATCGGTATCTTCGGTACGATTCCGAATGTAGCCAAACTGCGTAACAAGATCGGCCTCGACATTGACGACTACGGCACGAACAAGTACTCGACGCTGGAGTGGAACATGATTTACAAAGGTATGAATCCGGAGGAGCACGCACTCATGCAGAATATGATTGAGCGTGGTTATGACCTCTTCACCAGCCGTTGCGCCGAAGGCCGTCATGTCAGCCAGGATTATATCAAGTCCATCGGCGAAGGCCGTGTATGGCTGGGTAACAAAGGTAAGGAGATCGGCATCGTGGATGAAATGGGAAATATCGACAATGCCATTGCCAAGGCGGTCGAACTGGCCGGACTGGAGTCATACAAACTCGTTTACTATCCGGATGTAGTGGATCCGTGGGAAGAGATTTTGAAATCCTTCGACCACACCACGGATGAAGAGAAACTGATTCTCAAAGTGCGTGAGTTCTGCTCCAAGCCGCGTATCATGGCACTCATGCCGGAAGTGGAAATCAAGTAAATTACAAATCACAAATTACCAATACGATGTTAAAAAACATCGTCTCCATCCCGCTTAGTTGGCTCTACACCATGGGTGTAGCCATTCGCCATCTGCTGTATGACCAGCGTATGTTACCTTCCTTCACGGTAGATGTGCCTACCATCTGCGTAGGCAACCTTGCCGTGGGAGGAACGGGTAAGACGCCGATGGTGGCTTATATCGTTCGCCTGTTGCAGGAGAATGGTTTTCATCCGGCTATCCTCTCCCGTGGTTACAAACGGCTGACTCACGGATTCCGCATGGCCGATACGATGTCCACGACAGACACGATTGGCGATGAAGCCATGCAGATGCATCGCGCTTTCCCGGATGTGCCTATCGCCGTCTGCGAGAACCGCGTACGAGGTGTACGCCAACTCAAACGGCAGGTGAAGGAACTGGATGTTGTCATCCTTGATGATGCCATGCAGCACCGTGCTATCCAATGCGGACTGACGGTCCTGCTCACGCCCTACGACCGCCTGTATATAGACGATCATATGTTGCCGTGGGGCAACCTGCGTGACCTGCCCTCACGTGCACTCAAAGCCGATGCCATCGTCGTGACCAAATGTCCGGATAATATCCGCCCGATAGACATGCGCGTGGTTGATAACCGATTGCATCTGCCTACCTATCAGCAACTCCATTTCACCGGCATCGAGTACGCCCGGATGGAGCAGACGGGTACGCCCTTGGTGCTGACCGGCATTGCTCATCCGGAATATATGTTTGACCATGTGAAGCAGCAATATCCGCAAGCCGAACTGCTTGCCTATCCGGACCATCACCGTTTCACACCGGCTGACATAGAGACCATCGTCACCAAAGCCAAGCATTTCGATTTTGTGCTCACCACGGAGAAAGATATTCAGCGTTTGCGGGCCACAGAGTTGGTGGACCGTCTTCAGACGCAGAACAAACGTCTGATAGCCCTGCCGATACGTGTGAAGTTCTGCACGCCGAATAAAACCTTTGACAAACAAATCATCACTTATGTCCGCGAGAATACACGTAAATAATATCCTCCGACGCTTTGTGCCGCCGTATAAAGGCCAGATGGCGTTGAATATCGTTTTCAACCTGCTCTCGACGATCCTGTCGCTGTTCTCGTTTGCGGCCATCATCCCTGTGCTGCGCATCCTCTTCGGTCTGACCGCTGTCGATGTGCAATGGACGGACTTGGCAACCGTCAACGGACTGCAGGAGACCATCGCGGCTTTGCGCTCGAATCTGTACTTCATCCTCAATGACCAGATAGCTTTGCATGGCTCGAGTTACGTGCTGCTCATGCTCGGTCTGTTCCTCGTCGTGATGACCGGACTCAAATGCGGCGCAGCATGGCTGGCTAACTATTACATGGTGCCTATCCGCACAGGTGTCTTGCGCGACCTCAGGCAGCAGCTCTACGATAAGATCCTCTCCCTCCCCATGGGCTATTTCACGGAGGCACGCCGCGGAGATGTCATCTCGCGCATGACGAACGATGTGAATGAAGTGGAGGCGTCTATCATGTCGGCCCTCGATATTCTCTTCAAGGACCCCGTGATGATCCTCGTCTATCTCATCACGCTCTTCGTCATCTCATGGCAGCTCACGCTCTTCGTGCTGATCCTGATGCCGATAGCTATCTTCCTCATCGGGCGTATCGGCCGCAGCCTCAAGCGGGCTTCCACCAAAGGGCAGGAACAGAATGCCGAGATCCTCTCGTCCGTTGATGAGACGCTATTGGGCCTCCGTGTCGTAAAGGGTTTTAATGCGCAGCATAAGTTACGGGCTCGTTTCGATACGCTCATCAATGCCGCACGCGCTACTTTCAATCGCATCAATCGCCGTTATTATTTGGCGCACCCCTTGTCGGAGTTCCTTGGCACAACGCTGATAGCCATCATCTTGTGGTTCGGCGGACTGCTCATCCTCTCCGACCATGCTACCATCGATGCTTCGACATTCATCTATTACCTCGTCATCTTCTACTCCATCATCAATCCGTCCAAAGACCTCTCGAAGGCCGCCTATGGTATTCGTCGCGGTCTGGCGTCGTTGGAGCGTATTGACGCCGTGTTGAATACCGAGTCGAATATCCTCGAACCGGCACAGCCGCAACCTCTCTCTTTCGAGAAAGCCATCGCCTTCGACCATGTGCATTTCGCCTATCAACCCGACCGGGAAGTACTGACCGATATCTGTCTGAGCGTACCGAAAGGCAAGACCATTGCACTCGTAGGCCAGTCCGGCAGCGGTAAGACCACCATGACCGACCTCGTGCCGCGTTTCTATGACCCGACGGCAGGAACCATCACCATTGACGGCACGGACATCAGACGCTATGATACATACGACCTGCGCGCCATGATGGGCATCGTCTGTCAGGAACCCGTGCTCTTCAACGATACCGTCTATAATAACATCACCTTCGGTGTGGATACTACGCAACCCGCGCCGAACGGTCTCACATGGCCGCAAGCCGTGGAGCAGGCGGCGCGTATCGCCAATGCACATCAGTTCATCGAAGCCATGCCCGAAGGTTATCAGACCAATATCGGTGACCGTGGCAGTCGGCTCTCCGGCGGTCAACGCCAGCGGCTCTCTATCGCACGGGCTATCCTCAAGAATCCGCCGATACTCATTCTCGATGAAGCCACCTCGGCGCTGGATAGCGAGTCCGAGAAACTCGTACAGGAAGCCTTGGAGCACCTCATGCAGGACCGTACGACCCTTGTTGTCGCCCATCGTCTCTCCACTATCAAGCATGCGGACCTCATCTGCGTGCTGCATGAAGGACAGATTGTCGAACGCGGCACCCATGACGACCTCTACGCCCTCGGCGGCTACTATACCAAACTCGTCGACATGCAGGCTTAAATGACCAATCACCAGAAACGAAGTTAATCGCGCCCTTGCGGCAGAGAATAACCAATAACCAATCACCAATAACCAATGATCGATCACCCATCACCCATCGCAAAACCTCGTGTTTTGCTCGGCATGTCCGGAGGAATAGACTCTACGGTCAGCGCCATGCTTCTCTTGGAGCAGGGTTATGAAGTGGTGGGTGTCACTTTCCGCACCTTCGACAGCATCAAGGAGTCGTGTATCGCCAAGGAGAAAGGCTGCTGCACCATCGACTCCATCATGGAGGCCAAGCATAACGCCGAGCGGATGGGTTTTGAGCATCATATAGTGGACTTTCGCGATACCTTCCGACGCTGCGTCATTCAGAATTTTATCGACGAATATATGGCGGGTCGCACGCCCAATCCCTGCGTGCTCTGCAATAGTCATATCAAATGGGGTGAACTGATGCGTGTGGCGGATGAGTACGGCTGTGACTATATCGCTACGGGGCATTACGCCCGTATCGCCGAACGCGACGGACATGTCTATCTGCGCACAGCCGCGGACACGCGCAAGGACCAGACCTATTTCCTCTGGATGCTCACCGAAGAGCAACTGCGCCGAACCATCTTCCCTCTCGGCGAATATACCAAGGACCAGGTACGTGAGATAGCCCGGCAGCACGGATATGAACAACTGTCGGTTAAGAAAGAGAGTCAGGAGATATGCTTCATCCCCGATGACGACTATCGCGCTTTCCTGCGCGCGAACGTGCCTGATTATAACGAACGCGTGCACGCGGGCGATTATGTGGACAAGGACGGCAATATTCTGGGTCGTCATCAAGGTTACGCCAACTATACCATCGGTCAGCGTAAAGGCTTAGGTATCGCGCTTGGTCAACGCGCTTTCGTCACACATATCGATGCAGAGAAGAACCAAGTGACACTCGGCACCAACGATGACCTGTACGCTACGGAACTGCACTTCAAGCCAATCAAAGAACTATCACCTATAACCGATAACCTATCACCTCTTACGGCCAAGGTCCGTTACCGCAGCAAAGCCGTCGAAATAAAATCACCAATCACAAGAAACGAAGTTAATCGCGCCCTTGCGGCAGAGAATAACCAATCACAAATAAGCTCGCTGATCTTCAGCGAGCCTATCTGGGGTATCACTCCCGGCCAGTCCGTCGTTCTCTATCAAGACGATCTGGTCGTCGGAGGAGGAATCATCATTTGAAATAACGGTTCAGCAGGCCCTCGAAGCCCTTACCGTGACGAGCCTCGTCCTTTGCCATCTCATGAACGGTGTCATGGATTGCATCAAGGTTGAGCTCTTTCGCACGTTTAGCGATATTCAGCTTGTCCTCGCAAGCGCAGGACTCAGCCATTGCACGTTTCTCAAGGTTGGTCTTGGTATCCCAAACGAGCTCACCTAACAACTCTGCAAAACGCGATGCGTGGTCTGCCTCTTCGTATGCATATTTACGGAAAGCAGCTGCTATCTCCGGATAGCCCTCACGGTCGGCTTGACGAGCCATAGCCAGGTACTGACCTACCTCGGTGCACTCACCCATGAAGTGCGCGCGGAGACCTTCTGCGATAATCGGGTCTTTCTCGTCCTTGGCAATGCCCACGATATGCTCGCATGCGAAGTTCAGCTTACCTTCCTCTGCTACCTTCCACTCAACAATTTGTTTACATTGCGGACAACGCTCTGGGGCCTCTGTGCCCTCATGTACGTAACCACAAATCGGGCAAATAAATTTCTTTGTCATAAGTGATAAATATTAAAAGGTTAAATTTACGGGGACGAAGGTACTACTTTTTTTTGAATTGTGCAAATTTTTTGGCTTTTTTTTTGCTTATGTGCGAATTTTGTAGTAACTTTGTGCCCAAATTATAAATTTGAAATCATAAATCATAAATCTCTAACCTATGATTCTTTTAGCAGATAGCGGTAGTACCAAGGTGCATTGGTGTCTGGTGACCGCCTGCGGACAATGCTCCGATGTCTTTACAGACGGCATCAATCCGCTTTTTCAGACTTCCGATGCGATGCGCAACAGCATCTCCAACCAGCTTCTGCCGCAGATAGCGCCGCTGCTGTGGGCAGGTACGCTCACCCATGTCTTCTTCTATGGTGCGGGGTGTACGCCCGAGAAGAAAGTGTTTGTCCAGAAGGCCCTGGAAGGCATTTTCAAGAAAGCCGAAGTGCATGTCGAGTCTGATATGCTCGGTGCCGCACGCGGACTGCTCGGTCATGAAGCAGGCGTAGCCTGCATCCTTGGTACAGGTAGTGGCAGCTGTTTCTATAACGGTGAGAATATCGAATGGTGCGTACCGTCCTTGGGCTATATCCTGGGTGATGAAGGTTCGGCTGCCGTCCTCGGCAAACGTCTGGTCGGAGACCTGCTCAAAAACCAGCTGGATCCAATCACCAATGACCAATCACAAATCACCAATAACCAATCACCAATAACCAATCTCAAAGATTTATTCTTTGAGGAATACCACACTTCCATGGCGGATATCATCGAGAAGGTCTATCGCCAACCTTTCCCGAACCGTTTCCTGGCCAAACTCTCTAAGTTCTGCGCGGACCATATAGACGACAAGCGCATACGCGACTTGGTGTACGACCATTTCGTCCAGTTCATCCGCCGCAACTTAATTCAATATTTTACCCCCTCGCCTTCAGGAGAGGGACGGGGTGAGGCTACCCCTGTTGGTTTCGTCGGTTCGATAGCCTACTATTACCGTCCTATCCTCGAAGAGGCGATGCAGGCTGAAGGTATCCCGCTCGGCACTGTGCTGCAAGACCCTATCGAAGGTCTCAAGCGCTACCATCAAGACAGCATCACGCCCACCATGTAAAATAGAATTATCATGATACAAACATTCTTTCTTCCCGGACGGGTGTGCAGCACGAAAGCCATCCGTGACATCGCGGCGCAAGCCATGGCTCCCTATACGATGATCTGTCTCAAACCCCATATCGAATGGGTCTATCTGGGACAGGAACGCATGGTGCAGGTGATGGAGATGACCCATGCCACCATGGTCTATGCAGACCACTTCAATAAATTAACGATTACGGGTGAAGGGGTATCGGTTATGGAATCCCCGGTTATTGACTATCAGATAGGAGCCCTGCGTGATGACTTCGACTTTGGTTCGGTACTCCTCTGGGATACCGCGAAACTCAAAGAGCTCGTGGCGCAGATGGATACCGATTATGAGTTCGCAGGACTGTATGACTTGCGTCTGAGAGCGGTTACGGGTTACGGGTTATCGGTTACGGGTGAACCGTTGGTTCATATTCCGGAGTATTTGTATTATGAGATAGAAGAGGACACGCGTAAGTCCGGAGAGAAGTTGTTCGACTATGTGGACCCGCGCAATAGAGCCGTACAAATCGAGATGGAAGCATGCGTAACGGCGCATCTCCAGCGTATCGGTGCGTACCTCAAGCCCGGTGTGTATCAGGCTTTGCCGGAAGCAGGTGAATTCCCTGTCACCGCATCTGTCATCATCCCGTGTAAGAACCGTGCCCGTACCATAGCGGATGCCATCCGTTCGGCGCTCAACCAGAAAGTGCGTGCGCCCTATTCGTTCAACGTCATCGTCGTGGATGACAACTCGACAGACGGAACGGCACAAATAATTGAAGAATTGATGAATGATGCGAATGATGCGAATGGTGCAAATTCAAAATTAATTTATATCCCTCAGGACAAGACCTGGCATGCGATTGGCGGGAACTGGAACGTAGCGATACACGACCCGCGTTGCGGTAAGTACGCCATCCAGTTGGATAGCGATGATACCTATTTCGACGAGACTACAGTCCAGAAGTTCATCGATGCTTTTGAAGCTGGTTTAGAACCAGAGCAAGCCATCCATTCGGCGCGTTACGGCATGGTGATCGGTACATACCAACTGACGAACATGGCAGGCGAGACGCTGCCGCCGGGCGTGATTGACCATAAAGAGTGGACTGATACGAATGGAAGGAACAATGCTCTGCGTATCAACGGACTCGGTGCTCCGCGCGGCTTCTATGTGCCGCTGCTGCGGACCATCAACTATCCTACCACCAAGTACGGCGAAGACTATGCCGTAGGCTTGCGTATCAGTCGTGACTGGCCTATCGGCCGTATATACGACGTGCTCTATAACTGCCGGAGGTGGGAAGACAACTCTGATGCAAACTGCGACATCGTCGCCATGAACCGCAATAACTGGTATAAAGACCGATTGCGTACTTTTGAGTTGTTGGCACGAATCCAAAGTACGATTGGTAATTGGTAATTGGTTATTGTGATTATTCGGGTTGGGATATTAACTGCGCCGCACATCGATTATGAGTTGCGTGAGCACACGTTCCTGCTGAAGAACGTGCGTATCGGTATCGGCTTTCATTGGGACCGGCACGAAGATCAGGAGTTCGAAGGACAACTGGAGATAAAGCCTACCCCTAACCCCTTCCTGAAAGAAGGGGAACCATGGGAAGTGGCCATCAACACGATTGAGCTGGAGGACTACTTATGCTCGGTCATCAGCTCGGAGATGAGTGCCAACAGTCCGATGGAACTGCTCAAAGCGCATGCCGTCATCTCACGTTCCTGGGCCATGCGCGCTATTGCCAAACCCAACCACGAAGGATATGACGTCTGCGCCGATGACCATTGTCAGCGCTACGAAGGACTGCGGCGGATGAATGAGCGCGCCGTACAAGCCGTGCGAGAGACAGCAGGACAAGTGCTGGTGAATGGAGAAAGCGAGATTTGCGACTGCCGCTATTATAAGTGTTGCGGCGGACGGTCGGAGATTTGGCGCACGTGCTGGGAAGATATCGACGTACCGTATATCCAATCCGTCGAGTGCCCGTACTGCGGTCGCGTGAGTAAGCAGACGCTGCGTCTGGTCCTGAATGACTACGACCAGGAGACCCGCGATTTCCATGACTGGCAAGTGACATACACCGAAGACGAACTCAGCGAAATCATTCGCTCCAAATCCGGCATTGACTTCGGGCAGATCATCGACCTGATTCCCCTTCACCGCGGAGCGTCCGGACGTATCGACAAGCTACGTATCGTAGGTTCGAACCGAACCGAAGTCATCGGCAAGGAGTTGACAATCCGTTATGCCCTCAGCCGCAAATGTCTGTATAGTTCTTGGTTTGAGATCAACCTCTCTTCCCTTCAGGGAGGAGCCGGAGGTAGGCCCCTTTGGACTCTAACCGGCCACGGCTGGGGTCACGGTGCAGGTCTCTGCCAGATTGGTGCGGCGCAGATGGCCACCGAAGGATTCACATACGAACAAATACTTTCGCATTATTATGTCGGCACTCGAATTGGCCTTGCAGCGAAATAAATACAAGCACCTCTCGGACGAAGAGTGGCGCTGGTTTCTCCAGCAGGTCGAAGGTCGTGAACGGACGGCCGACAAACTGCCTATGTTTGCTGCAATCGAAGATTGGTGGTATCCCGTACGTCTCAGTTGCGAGCAATGTTCCTCTGAGTTAACCGCGCGCTATAAAGCCGGGTTAGTCGAGAGTGGAGAGAGGAGAGACGAGAGACGATTCATCGACCTTACCGCCGGCTATGGCGTGGATACCTATTTCATCAGCGAGCATTTCGAGCATACCGACTACGTGGAGCAAAACGAAGAACTATGCCGCATCGCCGAGCATAACTTCTCCTTAATCGATAATCGAAAATCGATAATCGTTCATCACACCACCGCGGAGGAGTTTTTAGCCTCCCTTCCTTTTAAGGAAGGGTCGGGGTTAGGCTCCTTCGATTTAATCTATGCTGACCCGGCACGACGGGATGCACATGGCGGCAAGGTGTTCCGTCTTGAGGACTGCACGCCGAATATCGTTGCACTCCTTCCTTCCCTACTCTCGCATCTCACGCCCAACGGACGCATCCTGCTCAAACTATCCCCTATGCTCGACCTCACACAAGCACTCAAAGAGCTGTCTGCCGTTGCATGGGACGTACACGTCGTGGCCGTCAAGAATGAAGTCAAAGAGGTGTTGCTGCTCAGCGGAGGTTCCGAAAAAATCACGGCTATAGATCTCGATAAAAAGGACCAAGCTTTTGTGTTTACCAAAGAGGAAGAACAAGAAGCTTTATACACCATACACCATACACCATACACCTATCTCTACGAACCCAATGCGGCTATTCTGAAGGCAGGGGGATATAAGTTGGTCGCACAGCGTTTCGGACTCCATAAACTGGACGTCAACACCCATCTCTACGCATCGAATCAACTAATCGAAAACTTCCCCGGCCGCGTTTGGCAAATCAAATCAACAATCATAAATCATAAATTTGAAATCAAAAATGCGAACATCCTCGTTCGCAACTATCCTTTGACACCTGAACAGTTAAAGAAAAAACTGCACCTTCGCGATGGAGGCACAGCTTATGTGATCGGATGCCGCGTAGCGGGCAAACCTACTCTCTTCTACGCAGAACGCGTTTAACCCAGCGGACTGAAGATATCCATGCCGAAAGCAGATGTGAAAGCATCGGCTTTTTTTAGATTCTCTGCCGTATCCAACTGAATACCTTTGCCGGGGCTCATCAGCAGAATACGGTCGCTCAGCGCCAATGCCAGATCCAGTTCGTGGGTCGATATCAATATCGTTTTCCCTTGTTCGTGCGCCAACTGTCGTAACAATCGCAAGACAAGTATCCGATGTGGCAGGTCAAGGTGCGCCGTCGGTTCGTCCAATAATATTATCGGCGTCTGTTGTGCCAAGGCTTTGGCAATCAGGATACGTTGTTTCTCGCCGTCCGAATGGGCATTGAAGGGACTAAGGGTGATGGATGATGGGTTATCGGTTAGGGGGAAACCCACCGCCTTCAGCGCCTCTTCTATAATCGTCTCGTCTTCGTCTGTCAGACCGCCTAAGAATGAGGTGTACGGATAGCGACCCATCGCTACCACGTCATGCACCGTCGTATTATCCATACTCAAGCGCTCG
This sequence comes from Paludibacteraceae bacterium, assembly GCA_017507715.1. GTDB lineage: Bacteria > Bacteroidota > Bacteroidia > Bacteroidales > Paludibacteraceae > Colicola. Next base: position 14,903 of record JAFWAK010000040.1, read on the forward strand.
GTCAGCACTAAGGCCATTTGCTTGCTTGCCTCCCTTCCTTTTACGGAAGGGTCGGGGTTAGGCTGGATTTCTCCTCCCAGTGCTGGTTGCAATCCGGCTAAGGTGCGCAGCAACGTCGATTTGCCGCAGCCGTTTGGACCCAGCATACACACCATCTCACCTTCGTGAAGCGAGAATGTAAGATCAGCCTGAACAACCACCTCTCTTCCCTTCAGGGAGGAGCCGGAGGTAGGCTCGTACCCGATCGTCAGCTTATTCGTAGAAATAGACACGTTGTACACGGCGACTGACAGAGGTTAGAATTTCATACGTTATCGTGCCGAGTTTATCGGCCAGTTCCTGCAGCGGCATCTTGTCGCCAAACACTTCAGCGGTATCTCCCGGACGGGCATCTGCTTCTGTGACATCGATCATCGCCTGGTCCATGCATACATTGCCCACCACCGGACAACGCTTACCGCGAATCAGCACTTCGCCGCCGTAGTTCGAGAAACGACGGTCGAAACCGTCCGCATAGCCGATAGGAATGACTGCTATCGTGCGGTCTTCTGCCAGCGTCGTATGACGGCCGTATCCGATGGTCTCGCCGGCCTTGACGGTCTTGACGGAGAGGATCGTGGTTCGCAGCGTGCATACGTTTCGCAGCTGCGCGCCGTTGAACGAGAATCCGTATAGACCGATACCCAACCGGCACATGTCGAACTGATAGTCCGTGAACCGCTCGATACCTGCGCTGTTGCAGATATGCTTGATGATCGGATAACTCAGACCGGCTTTCAGTTCCTCTGCGCACGCGTCGAAATAAGCAATCTGTTCGCGCGTGAAGTCATCAAACTGCGGTTCGTCCGAGCCTGCCAGATGCGAGAAGACGGAAGCTACGCGAACCGCTTTCTGCCCCTTCAGCTTGTCCAGCAGCCACGGCATATCTTCCTTGTAGAACCCGAGGCGGTGCATGCCGCTGTCTATCTTGATATGAATCGGTACGTTCTCCAGTCCTTTGGCTTCCGCCGCTGCTATCACCGTCTTGAGCGACTGATGCGAATAGACGTTCGGCTCGAGGTTGTTCTCGAGAATCAGGTCCATGGCCGCCACTTCCGGGTCCATGATGATGATGGGCAGCGTGATACCTGCGCGACGCAGTTCGACACCTTCGTCTGCCACAGCTACTGCCAGATAATCGACCAACCCGCTCTTCTGCAGCGCCTTGCTCACGTCCACGCTTCCTGCGCCGTAGGCGAAAGCCTTCACCATACAGGTCAGTTTGGTCGTCGGTTGGAGCAGACTGCGGAAATAACGGACGTTATCCACAAGCGCCGACAGGTTCACTTCCATCACCGTCTCATGCGTCTGATGGAGGATACGCTCGGCGATGGTCTCTTCGTCGTATCCCAGAGCGCGCATCACAGCCGCACAGGTCCGCACGTTCTGATGCGTCGGATCTTCGATAACCGTCTTGGCATGTGCGAAAAGCTTCATCTTCTCTTCGCGCTTCTGGTTCAGCGAGGCGAAGTTCTCATCGTGCTCATGACCGATATACGTGATCACGCCTATCGTCGGACGGATGATACGTTCCAGCTTCTCCATCTCACCCGGCTGACTGATTCCCGCCTCGAAGATACAAAGCATAGGCTTCTCTTTACCCGTAACCGATAACCCGTAACCCGTAACCGCTAATTGCCACACAGACAAAGGCACGCCTATCTGCGAGTTGTATGATTTGGGCGAACGGATAACGGTATATTCGGCTTTGAGCAGTTCGCTCAGCCATTCTTTGACGACCGTCTTGCCGTTCGAACCCGTGATGCCGATTACTGTACCGTCAAACGTACTGCGTACGTAGGCAGCGAGGTCCTGCAAGGCCTGCACGGCATCTCCGGTCACAAACGCCTTCACGCCCTTTGCTTCCAGCTCAGGAATATATTTGGCGCCGTCATTCTTGTCCGTCTTGATGGCGAAAAACAGGGTATGCTCCGCCTCATCCGCTTTCAACTGACGACTGTCAATCAGCAGATGACGAATCTCCCGATCTTCACTCCCGATAACCGATAACCGATCACCTATAACCGATTTTATTTCCGATACTTTCATATCTCAAAACTTTTGCAGCCGCAAAAGTACTAAAAAAAATTCAATTACGCAAATAATAGCCGTTTTTTTGCAAATTATTTGTGTATGTCATTTTTTTGTACTACCTTTGCACCGTTTAGTGGAATGATGGGACTCCTATTCTTTATATTATTAACTACCCTATGGTCGGACAGCGTGATGCTCGATGCCTATCGGCAGGAGAACATGACGGTCTGGCAGCAGTATCTGGACCGGCCTGCACAGAATCGGACTCAGACCGATTTGCTGATCGAATACGGCTATTGCGGATATATCGTCGCGGAGGCCAAGAAAGAGGGGAAAGAAGCCTTGCTGACGGAAGCCAAGAGACGAGTGCAGCATTTCAAATCTGAAATCACAAATCACAAATCACAACTGCCCATAGGGCACTACGAGATGTATCTCAGCGCGGTGTATGTCTATGAGTTACGCCTGCATGAGTCCATCCATCCCGTCAAAGCCATGAATCTGGCTAAAGAAGCTACCAAACTGGCACCCAACGACCCTGTCGTTCTCGCCTATTATGCCACGTGTATGTTCTTTGCCCCTAAGCCTTTCGGCAGCAAAGAGGAGGCGCTCAAATGGTTCATCAAGGCCGAGAAACTCTTCCGCGCACCCCAATATCGGAATAATTGGATGAGAGAAGCCACGCTGGATTATATCCAGCAATGCAATGAGAAATTAGGTAAGACACCCGTTGCGAGTCACGCCTCCCAGCGTCTGTTGATTCCTCATGGAATCACTCCTGCTAAAGGATGGCCGGCTGTCGTTCTTTTCCATGACCACGGAGCGCGGTTTGAGAAAGGATGGCAGAAAGTCATCGGCGATAAGCCCGAACCCTATTATAGCGGCATGGCGATAGGTGATAGTCTTGCGGCGCACGGCTATGTGGTCTATTGTATCGACGCGCCTTATTGGGGCACTCGCCGTTCTGCTTTGACGCAGAGGCAGTATAGCGATTCGCTGGGCGGAGCCGGATCTTGGTATGCCCGGGTCCTGGCGGAGGACAAAGCCTCCGTGCAGTATGTACGCTCCTTGCCTTTTGTGAATGCGCAGCGGGTGGCGGTCGCCGGATTCTCCTATGGTGCCTATCGCGCGTGGAATATAGCGGCGGAAGATAAGCAGGTAGCATGCTGTATGGCGGCCCACTGGATGACCACCCTCGCACAGAATAGGTATAACGACTCGTGGCTGAGCATGTGCCGAAAGGACCAACAGCCCTTCGCACGGATTGCAGCCTCGATTGCACCAAGACCTTTCCTCCTCCAATATGGCATGCAGGATAAGCTCTTCCCTGTCAATGCCGTGGACTCTTGCGTGAGCTATATCAAGCAGGCTTATTCCGGACAGAATACCTTCCGGGCTGAAGCCTATAACTGCGCGCATACCTTCACGCCGGCACATCTGCAGTCCTGGCTGAAATGGATGAATATATATATGAATAAGAAATAAATCACTTACTCCCATGAAACGTATCGTATTGACTCTGCTGATTGCTCTGACGGCTAACACCCTCTCCGCAACGATTGGAACGGTTATCAAAGATACCATAACCAATGTGCCTTGCCGCGTCTATCTGCCTGCTGATGTCATTCAGGTGGATGGCGAATGGAAGGTCGATGATGTACCTGTCCTCTACCTCCAGCATGGCATGTGGGGCGATGAGCATGACTGGACCGTGAAAGGCGATCTGCTCCATCTCCTGGATTCGATGCAGCAGCTGTACGGCATTCAGGACCGTATCATCATCATGCCCGATAACTGCCCGCATAGACCCACTTCCGAAGAGGAACGTGCCAATGCCACTTCCGGCTATTGGGAGCAACATTTCCATGAGTTCATGGCAGAGGTCGAGAGTCGATATCCCGTCAGTCAGAAACCTGCCAAACGTGCCATAGCCGGACTCTCTATGGGTGGCTATCACACGATGCGCGTTTCGGCCCTCTTAGACGGAGAATTTGCCTATATCGGCATGTTCTCTCCCGCCACGATGGTACATGAGGTGGCGCATAACTACAAGCTCCTCTGGATTGCCATCGGTACGGAGGATTTCCTCTATCAGTCCTTGCAGGAATATCTGAAATGGCTGGACGAACAAAGCGCACCGTACACCTATTATGAGACGGGCGACGGACACGTTTGGCCCAATTGGCAGGACTATCTCTGCCGCTTCCTCATCGCTATTGAGCAATAAGCATCACCCACTATTGAATAACAAACCATCATCATGAAAGAACTGAAATGCCCGAAGTGCGGAAATGTCTTTTCTGTGGACGAAGCCGATTACGCTTTGTTGCTTAACCAAGTCAAGAACTCCGAGTTTGAAGCGGAATTAAATCGCCGTATTCATGAGTTGGAGCAGACGCAGAAAGCCCGTGAGCAGGCGGAACAGGCTCGTCTGAATGCAGAGCAGCAATCGGAGATGCTCCGTCGTGAGCAACTCTTCAACCAGCAACTGGCTGCCGAGAAGGAACGCCTCATGGATATGACCAATAAGTTGCAGCAGGCCGAGCAGGCTAAGCAACTGGCCGTCATGGAGGTGCGACAGAAAGCCACCGAGTCTTACATGAAACTCGATGCCCAACTCAAAGCGGCGCAAGAGCAAGTACAGTACTATAAGGAACTGAAGGTGAAGATGTCCACCAAGATGGTCGGTGAGACGCTGGAGATACACTGCTCCACCCTCTTCAACCAACTGCTGCGACCACTCATGCCCAATGCCTATTTCGAGAAGGACAACGAGGTGATCGAGGGCACGAAAGGGGATTTCGTCTTCCGCGATAAGAGCGAGGATGGCGTGGAGTATGTCTCCATCATGTTCGAGATGAAGAACGAGAACGACGAGACCGCCACCAAGCATAAGAACGAAGATTTCCTTGCCAAGCTGGACGCTGACCGCAAGAAAAAGAACTGCGAATACGCCGTGCTCGTGTCGATGCTCGAACCCGATAGCGAACTCTATAACGGCGGCATCGTCGATATGAGTCACCGCTTCGAGAAGATGTATGTCATCCGCCCGCAGTTCTTCATCCCGCTCATCACACTCCTCTGTCAGACCAGCAAGAAGAGCCTCGATGCCAAACGCGAACTCGCGCTCGTCAAGGCCCAGCAGGTCGATGTGACCAATTTCGAAGAGAAACTGATGGCTTTCAAGGATGGCTTCACCCGTAATGTACGCTTGGCTAACGACCGTTTCCAAGATGCCATCGACGAGATCGACAAGACCATCGCTCATCTGACGAAGGTGCGGGAGAACCTCATCAAGTCCGGCGATAACCTCAATCAGGCGGATAAGAAACTGCAGGACGTCACCATCAAACGCCTCACCTACGGCAACCCGACCATGAAAGCCAAGTTCGATGCCGCTTCCAAAAACAATCCGGAATAGCAGATTCATGCACACGCTTGTATGTGCAGGCGTGCATGAGATAATTAGGATATTAGTAAATAATATATGAAAAAAGGCGCAAAATGTGTATTTTTGCGCTTTTTTGTGGAAAAATACCTTTTTTGTTCTTTATGTCTTTTAAATGATTGAACTCAAAGAGTTGTGATAATTGATGGTAAAAACTGTCTGAATGTTTACTTTTAAGGAGTTTTTAGCAGCAGTTAACGCAAGGAGCAAGGCTCCAAATCATTTAAAAGGGTTTTATGTGTTTTTTCTTATAGAATAATAAAAAAAATTACGAAAAATTAAAAAAATGTTTGCTTATATCGAAAAAAAGTAGTAATTTTGCACACTAATTTGAATTTAGACCATGAAACACAGACTCCTATATTTATTTTTACTATTAGGCATCGTACGAGCTTACGCCGTGCCTATATACGAATACGACGCACCTGTTGCGCCGCCTTTCCAGAGTCATAAGATCTTGAATGCCGGCACTGTCTATAGTGGTACGACCTACGTGCCATTCGATAATTCCGTGCCGTCAGATTACAGTGCTGTTAGTAGCGGAGAAGGAGGCAATCCGAATAACCGCCAGCATGTTCGTAAGGGATTTATTCTCGGTCCTGATACCGATCCGGCCAAACAATATCCGCTTGGTGATGGTTGGGCTCTGGCGGTCTTTGCTGCCCTTTTCGCCGGAGTGATTGCATGGAAGAAGAAGGAGTTGAGGGGTTAGAGAAAGAGAGAAAAACAATTAGAGCGAAATGGATGTAAAGCATAACATAAGCATAACATAAGCATAACATAAAGCCAACGTCACTGTAAGAAGAATGGCTGGATGCTATCGGAATAAGTAACTAAAAACCCAATGAAAAATAACAAACTTATGAAAAATATAGTTAATTCTTTTAAAATAAACACCCTTTCCTCCAGGAAGGGGCTTGGGGTAGGCCTCCTTTTCCTTCTCACCACCCTCGGTGTGGGACAAATGTGGGGCGCAACACAGAGGTATATCTATGTTGGTATCAGTAAAAATTATTACGATTACAAGAATAGCAGTGAGTATGGCTTTAACTTCTGGGGCGGCACTTCTGGTGGTGTCAAATCCGGCACATATCTTACTACTTACACATGGGATAAGCGTACTTATTACATGTATCGCGTGCAAGTTTATGATGACAATAATAAAACACAATTCAAGGGTAATAATAATTGGTATGACCCAGCTGATGGTTTTAGCGTTACATTAAATGGTACGACTAATAATGCTGTTTTCTTTAGTCATGGTTCCGATGGATGGCAGGGACAGTTTCAGCAAAACTATCAA
>JAFWAK010000041.1 GCA_017507715.1 Paludibacteraceae bacterium
GATTGGCGTGTTTAAGAAACGCAATGGTGCGAATGATGCGAATGGTGTGAGTGATGCGAATGATGGATTGATTTTAGCCCTCGACGGTATTCAAGATCCCGGAAATTTAGGCACGATCATCCGCACTTGTGACTGGTTCGGGGTGCATGATATTTTCTGCTCGTCAGATACGGCTGATTGCTATAATCCGAAGGTGGTTCAGGCCACGATGGGAGCCTTGGCCCGCGTTCGTATCCACTATGTGGATCTGCCCGCTTGGCTCAAAGAGCAGCAAGGTCCGATTATCGGTACGTTACTGGAGGGACGCGATATGTATGAGGCTCCGCTGCCCAAGCAAGGAATTATCGTGATGGGCAATGAAGGAAACGGTATCTCGCAGGACGTTAGGAAACTGATCAGTCATCCCATTCTCATTCCTCCTTATCCTAACAAAAAGGCCTCCGAAGTTATCGAAAGCCTTAATGTTTCTATTGCCACTGCCATTGTTCTGGCGGAGATTAGGAAACCTTAATACGCGCTCATCTGCTGTTTGACGGTCTCGTTGATGAAGTCTGCAAACTCCTGAATGGTCATTTGACCCTTCTCTTCTGCGCCTTGCTGACGAACGGAAACAAGTCCCTGCTCCGCCTCTTTCTCGCCGACGATGAGCATGTACGGAATACGCTTCAATTCGTTATCGCGAATCTTACGTCCGAGTTTCTCGTTACGGTCATCTACGATGACACGTACGTCCTGCTGTTCGAGCATCTCTTTTACCTTCCAAGCATAGTCGTTGCTCTTCTCGGAAATCGGCAGTACGACCGCTTGATCCGGCGTAAGCCAGAGCGGGAACTTACCGGCTGTGTGCTCGATGAGAACAGCAACGAAGCGCTCCATCGAACCGAACGGCGCACGGTGAATCATGACCGGACGATGTTTCTGGTTGTCCTCGCCGGTGTACTCCAGTTCGAAACGTTCCGGCAGGTTATAGTCCACCTGGATGGTTCCAAGTTGCCAACGGCGTCCAAGTGCATCCTTGATCATAAAGTCGAGTTTCGGGCCATAGAAAGCCGCCTCGCCGTACTCCACTTTCGCCGGAAGATTCTTCTCCTTGCAGGCGTCGATAATAGCCTGTTCCGCCATTGCCCAGACTTCGTCTGAACCAACATATTTGGTGTGGTTATTCGGGTCGCGGAGTGAGATCTGCGCCTCGAACTCCTTGAAGTCGAGTGCCTTGAAGATAATCTCGATGATTTCCATGACGCGGATGAACTCCTGTTTTACCTGGTCCTGACGGCAGAAGATATGCGCATCATCTTGAGTAAAGGAACGCACGCGTGTGAGTCCGTGGAGCTCTCCTGACTGCTCATAGCGATATACCGTACCGAATTCCGCGCAGCGGAACGGCAGGTCTTTGTAGCTACGCGGGCTGTTCTTGAAAATCGCACAGTGGTGCGGGCAGTTCATCGGCTTGAGCAGATAAACCTCACCTTCCTCCGGCGTGGTGATCGGCTGGAACGAATCCTTGCCGTAATGATCCCAGTGACCCGAAGTCATATAAAGCGATTTGGAACCGATATGCGGGGTGATAACTTGCTGATAGCCGTAGCGCTTCTGGATCTTCTTGAGGAAGTCCTCGAGACGCAGACGGAGAGCCGTACCTTTCGGCAGCCAGATAGGCAGACCTTTACCTACCATATCGGAGAACATAAAGAGTTCTAACTCTTTACCTATCTTACGGTGATCACGTTTCTTAGCCTCCTCAAGGAGCGTCAGATACTCATCCAGCATAGCCTTTTTCGGGAACGAGATACCATAGATACGGGTCATCATCGGACGGGTCTCGTCGCCGCGCCAATAAGCGGCTGCACAGGAGAGTACTTTGATGGCCTTGATAGGCTCTGTGGAGAGCAAGTGCGGACCGCGGCAGAGGTCGGTGAACGCGCCTTGTGTATAGGTGGAAATATGTCCGTCCTCAAGTTCGGAAATCAGTTCGCATTTATATGTCTGTCCCTTGTCTCCGAAGGCTTTAAGCGCATCCGCTTTGCTGATGGAACGTTTGACGAGCGCCTCTTTCTTCGCGCGCAGTTCCATCATCTTATTCTCGATGGAGGGGAAGTCGCTATCCTTGATAACAACGCCCTCAGGCGGCATTACATCGTAGTAGAAACCATTCTCGATAGCCGGTCCGATACCGAACTGAATGCCCGGATACAACTCCTGCAGCGCTTCAGCCATCAAGTGCGACGAAGTGTGCCAGAAGGCATGTTTGGCCTCGGCATCATCCCATTTATGCAGCTTGATAGCCGCGTCGGTCTCGATGGGGTAGTTGAGTTCTACGATTTGGTCATTAACACTTGCGCAGAGAATGTCTTGCGCGAGACGAGAGCTGATTGATTCAGCAATTTGCAACGGCGTCACGCCGTTTTCGTACTCACGGACGCTTCCGTCCGGAAATGTAATTTTAATCATAATAAATAAACCTACAAATGTTTACTGCTCAAGGCTGACAAATGCCTTTTCGCAAAATCGGCTGCAAAGGTACATTTTTTTTTTGGAATATGCAAATATTTTTAGAAAAATGGCGTTATATTTGCACATATCAAATTTTTGTTATACCTTTGCGGCGGTTTTTGTGAAAAATCGGAAACCCAGAGAGTATTAAAGCTTTATTACTTGTTTAACTAAATTTCTTTAGATTATGAAGAAAATGATTCTTATTGCAGCTGTAGCGTTTGCAGCTATCAGTTGCGGCAGTAAGGCAGCTCAAGAGGAGCAAGAGGCTCCGGCAGCTGCACCGGTAGAGGTAGTAGAAGAGGCTCCTGCAGCTCAAGCAGAGCCGGCAGCTCCTGCAGAGGAGCAATCGTTGCTTCAACGCGCCGTAGAACTTGGCGAGGACGTTGCTGCTGAGGTTGAGAAACAGAAGTAAGCTGTACTCCGTTTGTGAGATTTATCTCACACCAAGAAGCGACCGATGAGGCCGCTTCTTTTGTTTTAAAATCTTCCGAATTTTCTTAAAAATTGTACATTTTGCAAAGTCTATTTAGCAACACTCTTTAGAGTATGGCTTAATAATCGTATACTTTTTCGTAACAAATGCTATTGCGCACTTGACAAAAAGGCAGTAATTTTGCACTCGATAAAATTTGGCCCTTTTTGAGCCCTAAAATCGTAATAAAATTAATAAAAATATTAATATGAGTAAATTTTTACAACGTGTATTGGTCTTTGGAGCGATGATTTTGCTTCCAATGACTATGTCTGCACAATTGCAGGTAACCAATTCGAACTTTGAGGATTGGTCCGGAACGACTTTCGATGGCGAGGCGCAACCGAAGGGATGGTATGCTTCGAACGTGGAGCAAGTCGGAATGAAATTTAATTTCGCTCACAAAGAATCCGGTCACTCAGGCTACTGTCTGATGGTTCAAGACCAGGACGTCGGCGCGATGGGTATTACGGAAACCAGTCCGGGTTATTTCTCGCTAGGCCATCCGTGGGTATATCTGCCGAGTATCACACAGCTCAGTCAGGCTTCGGCGGGTACATACGGAAGTATTAATTGGACTGCTCGTCCGGACTCAATGTCCGTATGGATTAAGCGTACGGGTTCGAACTGGTCCAAAGAGGATTTTTATCTACTTTACTACTCCTGGACCGGAACGGCGAAGAGTAATAAGTACAAAGGTAAGAACGGAAGTTGCTCCACAACCGATACGTACACCGACGAGGAGTCAGATATCCGTTTGGCACTGAATGGTAACGAGTGCGGTACGAACCAGAAGGCAACGCAGATCGCTGAGGGCATGTGGCGTGAGCGCGCGCAGTACGGGCAATGGACGAACATCCGCGTACCTATTTATTATATGAACAACAATACGCCGCAGAAGATGAACCTTATCTTCTCGGCTTCAAATTATCCTAACTTCCGCGCCAACGACGGTTTGTATGCTGGAAACTCGTTGTATGTGGATGATGTCGAGATGATTTATTCATCGAAGATCCAGAAACTCTATATAGACGATATAGAGTGGAAAGGTTTTGACCCGAACAGTACCGATGTGCAGTACTATTCATTGGGCGAAAGCGCTACGGCTGTACCGTCTAAGTTAGAGGCGGTGCGTGGTGCAGGTTCGCTGACCAACGCACGCGGAACGACGGTGAACTTTGCTGGTCGTACGCTGTCGGGCAGCGAAATCAGCATTGTGAAAGGTGACCTCAGCAGCACGCCGACGGTTATCACCGTCAAGTCGGAAGACGGTAAGTCCACGACGGTTTATAAGATTCAGTTCCAGAAAGCAGCCAGCAGCAACGCCAAGTTGGCGGGTATTACCGTTAACGGTGAGGCGCTGAGCGGTTTCAGCCCGACCAAGTATAACTACAATGTTGACCTGCCTTATGGCACAAAGACGGCGCCTATAGTGGCTGCCGAGGGACAGGAAAACGAACAGACGATTGCAATCACCCAACCGACGTCGGTAAATGGAACAGCTACCATCAAGGTGACGGCGGCCAACAAGACTATCACCCAGACCTATACATTGACTTTCAAAGTAGGTCTGCTGGCCGATAACGAGTTGCAAGACATCCTCGTGAATGGTAAGTCCATTCCGGGATTCAATCCTTCCCAGACGATTTATAAGGTGTCGCTGCCGGTAGGTACTACGACTGTGCCGGATATTCAGGCGGTGTCGAAGTATTCGCAGGGTGAGCAGACGATTGTCATCACCAAGCCGAGTGCTGCCAATTTGGACGGCGGACAAGCACAGATAAGCGTCACGACTCCGGGTAACCAGATAGCCAAGGTATATAAGCTGAACTTCAAACTGGAGGCATCGTCGTATACCTATCTGAAGGACCTTCAGGTGGCAGGCGGCTATATTAAGAACTTCCAACCGGATAACTTTACTTATTATATCAACTTGCCGCTCGGAACAACGGCAATTCCGGCAATTTCCTATACCGCCGGCGATGAGTTCCAAAAAGTCGTCATCACACCATTAGGTGAGGGTGTGCTGGATGGTACGGTCCGCGTGACTGTTACGGCCGGAAATGGCGACCAGTCGGTTTATAAACTGGTATTTGCTACCGAGAAGTCCGATAATTCGTCGCTGAAGGGCATTACCATCGGTGGCGTGGCACTCGAAGGCTTTGACCCGAACACGTATAACTATTCTTATGACTTGCCGGTCGGCACGGCCGAACTACCTGAGATTATAGCAGTGCCGGGTGATGAGTTCCAGAAGATCGTTATCACAACGGCCGGTCTGAATGGTAAGACCCGTATTACGGTTACGGCCGGAGACGGAAGCACAAGTATCTATCTGATCGCGTTCTCCGTGCAGACCTTCAGCGAGAACACCCTGGCTAGCCTGTCTGTAGCCGGTTTTGATATCAACTTCGACCCGGAGGTGAACGAGTATTGGGTGAACCTGCCGCAAGGAACGACGGTATTGCCGGAGGTAAGTTACACACTCAAGGATGCGAATTTCCAGACGGCATCGGTTCGTACGATTAGCGGTCTGGCTGGCGATTATAAGATTACGGTTCGTCCGCAGAGCGGTTCCAGTCGTACGTATATCATCCATTTCTCGGTAGCTACGTCCACGAACGTCAACCTTAACATGATCTACGTAGGTGGTACAGCTCTGGCAAACTTCGCAGCAGATAAGTTGGATTATACTGTAACCCTGCCGGAAGGTGTAAGCAAAATACCTGCTGTAACCTTCGACAAGGCAGAGACCTCACAGCGCGTATTGAGCGTGCTGGACGGTAAGGTGCAGACCATCACCGTGACGGCACAGAGTGGCGCTACACGCACCTA
>JAFWAK010000042.1 GCA_017507715.1 Paludibacteraceae bacterium
GGAAGAGCCTAACCCTAACCCTTCCCTAAAGGGAAAGGGAATGACATTTAGTGTCTCATAAGCATGGGCGAGGGTGGTGCTGTCGCCCGCGTCCACTCCGTACATCTGACCCGCATGCCACAGGCTGTCCGCCTGCGCCACCACATCCTGCGCCTCATGGAGAGAGGGAGAACAAGCCGTTAAACTGCATATAACGAGCTGCAGGCATATGTACACATTTTTCGTCATCGGGCACAAAGGTACTGCTTTTTTTTGAATTGTGCAAACAGGTTGTCAAAAAATCTGTATTTTTGCGTTACGGCGCTATTGCCGGAACAAAATAAAAAAAGAAAGGAAGATGGTCCCGTGATGCTCACGTTCTGCATAGCACTTGCCTAGAATAATACGAGGGGATTACAAAAGCATGAAAAGCGACCCTTTCGGGCCGCTTTCTTGTATCAGCGAGTTATACGCTAAGCATTTCTGTATGTCTTGGGCGTTACTCCCACACGCGACTTAAAGAAGCGGTTGAAGAATGCCACATTGTCAAAGCCTAAGCTGAGTGCAATCTCTTTTACCTGCTGATTGGTGATCTTCAATTGGGACTTGGCGTCTGTGATGATGGCCTCTATAATGATATCTCCGGCGGTTCTGTCTCCTACCGACTTGATGGTCGAGCATAAGTGCGGAAGCGTCAGTCGCATTGCCTCGGCATATTGGCTGACATGATGCCACTCATGATAATGCTGCAGCACGAGTTGGCAGTAATCCTGATAGATTTCCGTCTTGCGGTCCATCGGCTTGACGAGATACTCGTCCTGCTCGTGAGCGAACTTAGCATAGCTGGTCTGCAGCAGATTGAAGATATGTACCATCTTCTCCGTATCCAGCATGGTCGGTTCGGCATTAAGAGCGGCAATGACCGTATCGTACATAGAGCAAAGCACCTTAGCATGGTTCTCACTCACGCTGATCTTCGGAGAATGGAGTTGCAGGGCAGATAAGGACATGCGGTTGTTCACCGTATATTTCTCAAGGAACTTGCTGCCGAATACAATCCAATAGACCAACGCATCTTCGGAACACTCACCGATAAAAAAGAAACTGCCGGGCTCAAGGAGCAACACATCATTGGCCTTGAAATCATATTCCGTCACATTAATGGTAGCATGTGCCGTTCCGCGAACCAGCAAAGCGTACACACCGCACATGATCTTACACGGGAAACGACCGTACTCGTTCATCAGTTTACCACTGGCATCACCAATCATGTAATCGCCGTACGGACAGTCTACGATAGGGATATTATTTTCTTTCATCTTAATAATTGTATCTTAATCCGCTGCAAAAGTACTACATTTTTTTGATATATGCAAATAATCGTGCATAAAAATGCATAAAAAAAAGAAGAACCACATTGCGGTTCTTCCGTTTGACCTAACTGCGTATTGCCTTAATGGCAATTTGTTCTTAGCCGCAAGGGCTCGAACAATACTTACGCCATCTTGTTAATCATGCGAGCAAGCTTCGACTTGAGGTTGGAAGCTTTGTTCACGTGAATGATGTGACGCTTAGCCAGTTTGTCGAGCATAGAGCTAACTTTCGGGAGCGCAGCAGCTGCTGCAGCCTTGTCAGTAGTCTTGCGCAGGTCGCGCACAGCATTACGTGCGGTTTTAGCGTAGTAGTGATTGTGTGCTTTGCGTGCTGCCGTTTGGCGAATACGCTTCAAAGATGATTTATGATTTGCCATCTTGTTTGTTGTTTTTGCGGTCCGACTCGCGAACCTTAATTAGTAATATCCTTTGGCTTTGAGAGGATCGGCCTCAGGACGTGACTTTAGGGAAGGTCTTTGTAGTGCCAAGGGGAATCGAACCCCTATTGCAAGAATGAAAATCTTGAGTACTAACCGTTATACGATGGCACCTCGCGTTCGGCACCCTCGGACTGCCATACGACCACGTCGTAAGGGTAAGTCTCTCAGGGCCTCCGCTCTCCCCAAAAATCAGCAGATTTTCGGGGGCCCCAGAACTAACTCTGGAGAAAAGCGGGTGCAAAGTTACTGCTTTTTTTTGAATTGACCAAAAAATTTGAGGTTTTTTTAATAAAAAATCAAAATTTAATCGTTTTTATCTATAAAATAAGGCGTTTTTAAGCACTTTTCTGCGAATTATATGCAGCCAAGTACTCCTGTTCGGGTTGTCCCGGTGTCGGAATAAGTTCGGCTTTGGCTAACATGCCCAAGGCCTCGAAGTCCATTATCGTCGAATATCCCGAGCGGGCAATGATATGTGTTGCACCGCATAAAGCTTGTGCCAATTCATCATCCGCCATATAAGGAACTATCGTTATATTCGCACGTTTGATACGCGTGCCCGGCCGATGCATCAGGCCCTGGACGATCAAGATCGATTTTAGATTTTTGATTTTAGATTTTTGATTTGAATACCGCGTGATGATCTCTTTCTCCAACTGCGTACGATGAGGTTCGAGACCGGAAAGGACAGCGACTACATCGTATTGATGATTTATGACTTCTTTACCCTCAGAGGGTACGATTTTTTCAGATTTATGATTTTCAAAGCGACTCAAGGGACCGATATATTCGATTTTGGATTTTAGATTTTGGATTTTAGATTTTATGTGGCTTAATTCGCCAGCAAGGCTTTGGTTGAAATCCTCGTAGTCGGGAACCCATACCTTATTATAATGCATATATATGCGCGCGTGGAGACGAGAGGCTATCGTCTCTACCCACCGCCAGCCTTTCGGTAACATGATATGCAGTTGATGGGTGATATAGATGCACTCCGTCTCTTTGGAATACAAACCGAAACGATTATCAGAAACCACTCGGTCAATGTGTTCCTCGCGCAGTACGGCTTTGAGCATCGCATGGTCTTTAATGGCCCATGAGAGGATATGCGGCATTGCTTTAACCATCGCCCATACCTGACGCGACCCCGCACTATAGCGCAGATTCAGAGGTGCCAGATAGACGTAACGCAATTTTGGAAAATGCTTGCGCAGCAGTGTCAGGCTCTCGCCGTCACCACCTAAGATAACTTCGTGACCTTCGTCCAGAAAGCGTTGGACGAGTGGCACACAGCGGCTCGCGTGTCCGAGCCCCCAGTTCAATGGTGCAACGAGAATTTTCATGCGGAGATAGAGACCTTGAATCCTTTGGCGATGAGTGGTGCCGCAATGGCCTCCATCTCTTCGCGGGATATTTTAGAGAGGTGTTCTTCGGGCGTCTTGCGATCGATAACGTATATCATGATCTGCTTCGGTTGCAGTTCATCCACTGCCTGATACCACGCGTTCAGTTCATCGAGCGTAGTGTTATCTATAGGTTCGCCATTATGTTCGCCGCGCAGGAAACAGGTCTGCAATGTGAAGTCGCCGTTGAACTGTTTGAGCCATCCGATGAGAGTAGCCACAGTCAGATATTCATTGACCGGCAAGTCTATACGTCGCATCATCGTGTCGGTAGCTGCATCGAGTTTGAGAATGCGGTTGTCGCACAGCCGCAGCGCTTGCACCACATCTGATCGGAATAACTGCGTGGAGTTGGACAACACGCTCACTTTGGCGTTCGGGCAGTATTGGTCGCGCAGGGAACACGTATCTTCGATGATGCCTAAGAAATCCGGATGGAGCGTAGGCTCGCCATTCCCGGAGAACGTGATGACGTCGAGTTGCAAGCCTTCTTTCAATCTCGCTTCTAATGCCTGACGCACCTCTTCGCGCGTAGGAAGGACGGGATTAACGACCCGCTCGTTCCAACCGCATTCACAATACACGCAGTTGAACGTACAGAGCTTATGCTCAAGCGGCATGAGTTCTATGCCGAGACTGGTTCCCAGGCGTCGGCTATGTATCGGACCATATACTATGTTGTTGAACAACATATTTATGATTTCAAATTTATGATTTTAGATATTGATGACGCGGTTGCCGAGGACTTTGCATAGGTCATTGCGGGCAGCTAACAGTTCGGGTTGATGTTTTAACAACTGCAGTTGTGCATTCACATCGCCGGAGGCTTGTGCCTGCTTGAGACGGTTCTCCAAATCGTCAATCTGTATATTGATGACCGTCAGTTTGATCTCGTAGAGGAGTTGCGTTACCAGTTCGCCTAACTTCACATCGTTCTCCGGTTTGACAAATTGATATTTGTCGGCTATCATGTCAATCGCAACCGAGCTGACAGCCGGATCGGGATGGAAAGTAAAGAAGGTCTCGGCCTTGAATCCTTCGTCCTTATAGTGCTGCATGAACTCATCCATCATCGTCTGGTATACTGGTACGGGAGGTGTTATCTCATCGCCTTGCAGGGTTAAAATAATCACCTCACCAATCGTGTACATGGCTCCTTCTACCTCGATGGGCAATTCGCCATAACGCACGATGAGTTGCATCAGGTTATAGTAGTTTTGCTCTAATGGAGAGGATGGCTTGACAGGTGTCTGAACGACCTTGGGATGCTGAACCACTATCGGCTCTTGCTCATTCTCCGCCTCGTGCTCTTTGTTCTTCTCCCGCTCCTCGGCCTTGTTGCGGCGAATCTTGACCACTTCCGTCGTCAGCACTTTTTCTGACATATGGAGTCGCTCCGCGCAGTCTTTGATATATACCTGACGAGTGATCATATCCGGAATGATAGCGATAGAGGCCGTGATATCCTTGATGAGTTCAGCGCGCTTGAACGGGTCGTCACCCGCTTCTTTGCTCAGCAATGCAGATTTGAAACGAATAAAATCCGTCTGGTTCTGCTCGATATAACGGATGAACTCCGTGCTGTCATGACTTTGTGCGTAACTATCGGGATCTTCGCCGTCCGGCAGTAACACCACTTTGACATTAAAGCCGGCCTCGAGGAACATATCGATACCGCGTAGCGCCGCATGGATACCTGCCGCATCGCCGTCGTATAACACCGTGATGTTAGACGTGAAGCGTTTGATAAGCCAGATTTGCGGCTTCGTCAACGCCGTACCGCCACTCGCCACAACATTCTCAATGCCGGACTGATGCATCGAGATTACATCCATCTGTCCCTCCACCAGATAGCACATGTCCGCGCGGGAGATGGCCTGTTTGGCTTGGAAGAGGCCGTATAACTCATTCGTCTTGGAGTAGATGATGGAGTCGGGCGAATTGACATATTTGCCGACGTTATCTTTCTTTTTGAGAATACGTCCGGCGAAGGCAACTGGCTTGCCGCTAACCGTGAAGATAGGGAAGATAACACGGTCGCGGAAACGGTCATAGAGACGACCGTCCTCACTCTTACCTACTACGCCGACGCCGATCTTGGTATCTACGTTATTAGTGATGAACTGTTCCTGGAATCCTTGCTCCTTGAGCGCTTTCGCCAAAGGGTTTCCTTTCTCCGGCGAGTAACCCAGCTGGTACTTGCGGATGATGTCATCGCGCAGTCCGCGTTCGCGGAAATAACCCAAGCCGACCGCCTGTCCTTCTTGCGTCTCCCAAAGTTGTTGTTGGAACCATTTATTGGCGAAATCATTGACAACGAACATCGACTCGCGGTCATCCTGTCGCTGCTGTTCTTCGGCCGTCAGTTCGCGGTCTTCTACCTCGATATGATATTTCTTTCCCAACTGCTTGACGGCATCTACAAACGAGCATTGCTCAATCTCCATGATGAATTTGAGCGCGTGACCGCTGGCTCCGCAACCGAAACACTTGTATATACCTTTGGACGGACTGACGGTAAACGACCCTGTCTTCTCGTTATGGAAGGGACAGAGACCGATTAAGTTAGCCCCGCGTTTCTTGAGCGTGACATAATCGCTTACGACCTCTTCTATCTTCGCCGCAGCGTGAATCTTGTCTATCGTTTCTCTGGGTATCATTGTTTGGTAACAGTTGCTTTGCGGAACACGTCGTTCGGGTCCTTGGGTCGGGCATTCTCTTCCCAGAAGAACATGGTCAACCGGTCACCGCCTTCAGGAATCTGGTCCATCGGATAGAGGACACCGGTCGTCTCTTTGGTGAAGCGCATGTGATGAATCTTCTGGTTCTCGACATACATGCGAATGAAACTGCTCTCGGTGGTATTCATCCCTACATAATCGCCGTCATCTTCTTTGGCATAGTATATCGTCAGCGCATTTCCGTCCGTATCCACTGTCTTCACTTCACCTTCTATCAGATAGACCGTCACTTGTTTACCGCTCATCTGGTTGAAATAGTCGAGCGAGTCATGCATCACGCAGAGTGCATTCCCCTCTCCTATCGCATGGTCCACGGTACCGTTGACGATATAGACCGTGATGCTGTCTGCCGCTATCTGCTGGTTTTCGCTCCAACAAATCGGGTCGGTGTACAAGTGCATCGTCGAGTCAGCACCGATATAGACCATCGAGTCACAGGTCATCTGCATATCATCGCGGAAGACGCGTACGCCATAATAACCTCGCGCACGACGATAGGTACTATCCATCAACGCACTATCGGTATAATGCAACTCCTCTGTAAAGAGCGTATCTGCATGGATATAAGCGATATGCGCCGTATCGGACCAGTCAATCATCGACGCGCTATCCGTTGCATAACCGCGACTGTCCTCTTCCCACATCTGTCCGTACTCACCGGTGAGTGTTATTTTCTGCGTCGAGTCGCTCATCACCATCTCTCCCAGCACTTCACCGAAACCGATATGCTTGTCATAATAAATCGTATCGCCGGTCATCATCTTGCCTTCCACGTGATGTACGGTGGAGCGGTCAAGGAGCATGGAGCGCTCTGTCTGGGTATTATACCATCCGCGCGAAGAATGGATATCGGTTTCCTCTTCGTAGATGATTTCTGTCGGACTGATGATGTCCGCTACTTTCGTATCGGTATTATAGAGCAAGGTATCGCTGGTCAACACGAATTTCGGGTTGGTCAGCACCACTTCCTTGCTGAATACGGCCTGCTTGGTATTCGGTCGGTAGTTTCCGCGCACAGAGACCAGTGTATTAAGCGAATCGCGTACCGTACCGCCGTTGAAATAATAGGCGATGCCGGCTGCGCGGTCGTAGTTCAGACTGTCGGTCGTCAGGATGGTCGGGTTCTCTTTATCACGCCCGTGTACCAGTCGCACATGGCGGCGCAGACGGGCCAACTTGGTATTTCCGTCATAGAACAGCTTGTCGCCGTAGCCTCGTAATGTGTCGCCTTGCACAAACCGCACATGGCCAAACGCGTCCAGCGAGTTGGTTCCCTCATAGAAATACGCCGAGTCGCAATACATGAGTGCTTCTTCGTGACGGAAAACCACATTGCCGCGGAGAATCTGTGCATCCGCGATGCGCTCTTGATCAAAACTCAAGTTCGCCGCACGCTCCAGATATACCATGGTCTGAGCGCGACTCACAAGAGCCACAGCGACCAATAATACTATATAGACTAGTCGTCTAGCCATCCAGCCGTCTGGTTTAATGAATCCAACCGGGATATTCGAAGTCACAGTTCTGCCATTCGGGGCTGATCTGTACGTACGTCGATTTCTGCTTCTTGAGAATCCAGTCGTGGATGAACTCCGCACTCAGTTTCTGCTCCAGCATCGACTTGATAGCCTGAAAATCATCCTGCAGGTTCGCACGGTGGATATCGGTCTTCTTGGCCACGCGCACAATAGCGCACACCTCGCGATTCTTGGTCTGGTCCATCATCACGAACGGCTGAGACACTTCGCCTTCGTTGAGATTGTAAATCTGTTTGGCTATTTCCGGCGCGAGGTCCTGGTACTCGAAACGGCTGCTACCCGTATTGGGGTTAATCATCAAACCGGCATTCATCACCGTATTCTTGTCTTCCGAGAAGCGGATGACGGCCTGCTCAAACTGGATACTATCGGATGCTATCAGCTGGCGAATGCTATCCAGACGCTCGATGGCGTTGACCTTATCCGTCGCGCTGATACGCGGACGAAGCAGGATATGACGGCAGTTTATACGCTCGCCCTTTTTCTCGATGAGTTGGATGATATGATAGCCGTACTCTGTCTGCACAATACGACTGACGCGCTTCGGGTCATTGAGATTGAAAGCCACTTCCGCGAACTCTTTTACCAGTTGTCCCTTGCCTACGAATCCCAGTTCGCCACCACGCTTGGCACTCTCCGTATCTTCCGAATAGAGGCGCGCCAACATACCGAAATCGGCTGTGCCGTTCTGTACACGCTCCGTGAACTCACGCAGACGTTGCTTCACGCGCTCCGTCTCTTCGGCCGGTACCGGAGGTTCAAAACTAAGAATCTGAACTTCCACCTGAGCAGGCATCATCGGCAGCGAATCCAAAGGCAACGAGTTATAGTAACGGCGGATGTCTGCCGGTGTCGGTTTGATATCCGAAGTTAACTTCGACTGCATCTGCTGGATAATCATCTGGTTGCGCACGGAGGTCATCATCTCTTCGCGGATCTCACTACTCGTCTTGCGGAAATACTCCTCCATCTTCTCTTTCGAGCCAATTTGGTTGATATAGTAGTTGAGACGCATATCCACCTGGTGACTCACCGTCGATTCGTTGGCTTCGACAGAGTCTATGATAGCCTGGTGAAGGAAAAGTTTCTGAATGGCTATCTGCTCGGGTATCACGCAATACGGATCTCCTTTTATCTGCGTGCCCTCATATTGCGCACGAAGACGCTCTTCTTCCACTTCGCTGCGAAGAATAGCCTCGTCACCTACCACCCAAATCACCTCATCAATCACAGCCTGCGCACGTGACACAACGCTGCACAGGGTCAGTAACCCTATAACCCATAACCTATAACCCATAACCTTTATCTTACTCATAGAATATTATTTTCTTATTCTGAATAGCCTCATTATACAGGCGTTCCCGCTCTTTGTTGAGGAAGTCCACCTGACGCGTATTGAGTACTATCTTCTCTATCTGCGGACGCGCGTACTCTAACGGCATCTGGTCACCACGCAGATATTTCTGTGTCACTTGTAGCAGATATGTCTTGAGCGAATCCGTGACCACAATCTGATTTTGTGCTTTCAACTTGGATTCCAGATCGGCGCGCTCAACCGGAATCTGTGCCAACAGGTCGGTCGTCGTCAGCCATTTATCCAGAAATAGTTCATAGCCACTTGCATTCTGGTACGCATATTTCTCGATGGCGTCCAACTCTTCTTTGGCCATCCAACCACGTAACTTATCCGCTTTCGGAGCATTACTCGGGATGACCACCAGGATACCATGCACAATACTCTCGTCCAACCGGAAGCGCTCAGGCATTTGTGCATATATCTGCACGATGGTCGAATCCGCCACGCTCTTCGGCATCCGGCGTTGCACCAGATACTCTTCATAAGCCTGTACATACAGCGTACGGCGGTAATCCTCTACCAGCCGTTCGATATCTTTGTTCGTACGCGCATTGGCGTTCTCATACATTAGAATATCCTTGGCCCATTGACTCACATACTGCTGCACTACGCGCAAGCTATCCTCCGGCCCCAGACCCAAGGTCAACGAGTCCAACGTTGCGCGATACAGATACTGCCCGGCCACTTCCACGGCGGCACCCGACTGCTGTTTCTTATCCAGCGCCGTACAGCCACTCAACAAAAACCCTGCCAAGAGTGCGATGACTATTCCTGTCTTTTTCATAAAATTCACAATTCGGGCGCAAAATTACAAAAATATTTTGATATATGCAAATTTTTTCGTACCTTTGCAGCCCGAAAAGACAAACTACTCTCTTTATGTTTATCATCGGCATAGCGGGCGGTACCGGCTCGGGTAAAACAACGGTAGTCAAGAAACTCATCGAGCGCCTTCCTAAAGGCGAAGTAGTCGTTATTCCTCAAGACTCGTACTACAAGGATAGCAGTAATGTTCCTGTCGAGGAGCGTCAAAACATCAACTTTGACCATCCTGATGCATTCGATTGGCCGTTGCTTTCCAAGCATATTGCCATGCTCAAAGAGGGTAAATCCATCGAGCAGCCGATCTATTCGTATATCACCTGTACGCGTTCGGAAGAGACCATTCATATCGAGCCGCGCGAAGTGATTGTGGTAGAAGGTATTATGGCGCTGCGTGAGCCGAGGATGCGCGACCAGATGGATCTTAAGATCTTCGTGGACGCCGATGCAGACGACCGTCTGATTCGCGTTATGAAACGCGACGTGATTGAGCGCGGACGTACCGCAGAAGCCGTTATCGACCGCTACCAGCGTGTTCTCAAGCCGATGCATGAGCAGTTCATCGAGCCTTGCAAACGTTTCGCGGATGTCATCGTACCGCAGGGTGGACATAACAACGCTGCCATCAACATGCTTGCCAAGTTCGTCAAGTAGCAGTTGGCAGATAAGTAAAAAATGTACTATTTTTAAGATTAGCACCCTAAATACCTTACTGGGAGTGTGATGCTAGGTAAGTGCTATGCGAAAAATGTACGATTTTTAAGATTTTGTTTTTCCAACTATTTTGGACATATCTCAAGATTGGCACCTTCACTTTGGGTGGAGGTTATGCCATGTTGCCGCTTATCCAACGCGAGGTCGTGGACCGCAAAGGATGGATTGACGAGCAGGAGTTTCTCAATATGATTGCCCTTGCGCAAGCCGCACCGGGTCTTATTGCTGTCAATTCTGCTATCTTTATCGGTTGGCGCATCGGCGGATGGAAAGGAGTTTGTGGTGCTGTTTTAGGCGCCGTGCTACCGTCTTTTCTCATCATCCTCGCTATCGCGATGGTCTTCGCCGAATGGAAAGAACTGCCGGCTGTCGAAGCGGTCTTCAAAGGTATTCGTCCGGCCGTAGTCGCTCTCATCGCAGCACCTTTGGTCAAACTCGCCAAAGCCGCTAAAATCAGTTGGAGCACTCTGCTCATTCCTATCGCCGCAGCATTACTCATCTGGCTCTTTCACGTCAACCCCGTTTGGGTCATTCTCGCCACGATCTGTTGTACGCTGCTGGTAGTGGATATCGTAGAAAGGAGGCGCAGATGATTTACCTGCAACTCTTCCTTTCCTTCTTCAAGATCGGCCTTTTCGGCTTTGGCGGAGGCATGGCAATCTTCTCGCTGATCCAGATGGAAGTCGTTCAACACGGATGGTTGACTCCTCAAGAGATCGTGGACATCATGGCTATCAGCCAAGTCACACCCGGTCCGATAGGTATCAATTGTGCGACGTACGTCGGTTATACGATTGGCGGATTCTGGGGTAGTGTATTGACTACGTTCGCACTGGTGCTCCCAAGCCTGATCATCATGCTCAGTGTGTGCAAAGCTTATTTCTGGCTCAACAAACGCTTTCAGGGCAACCCGTATTTTGAGCAGACACTTCGTATGCTGCGCTTCACGGTCATCGGTCTAATCGCGTCTGCGGCACTCATGCTCATGAAACCCACTACGTTCATCGATCCGATCAGTTGGGTTATTTTCGGTGTCGTGGCTGTTCTGACCATCCTGCCGGTTATTATCAAAAACAAAGTGACTGAAATCCTCAGTCACCCTATTTTGCTTATCGCTTTGGCTGGTTTGGCCGGCTATCTCATCTACGCTCTGCCGCAATAGTCGTGGCCTCTCCATGTCCGGGATACACATGCACATCACCCGGAAGCGCGAAGAGATACTCCAACGAACCGATCAACTGTCCCATGTTTCCACCCGGCAGATCCGTGCGACCGTAGCCCATACGAAAGAGCGTGTCGCCCGAGAAAAGCACTTTCTCTTCCGGCCAATAGAGACATACCGAACCCGGAGTGTGACCGGGAGTGTTTATGATTTCAAATTTTAGATTTTTGATTTTAGATTTTAGATTTTCTATGGGGAAAACCTCTGCCGCTCGTCTTATTCCAAATAGATTATACTGTTGCTGCATCGCCTGCGCCATAGGAATATCCGCTTCGTGCATAAGAACCGGCATATGCCATTGCTCCGTCGCCCATTTGGCGCCCCATAGATGATCCAAGTGGCCGTGAGTTGCCACGATATGTAATGCGGTCGATGGCAGGTTTAAGGAGTTAACGCACGCATACAACTGCTGCTGCTCGTATTGGTTCGAGCAGGCCGGATCTATAATCAGCACTTCATTCTCCGTATGAACGACATAGCAGTTCGTTCCGAAGGGACCAAATTCAAATGATTTTATCTCCAGCATTCCTGACAGATGGTTGGTTGTTCGTTAATTGCGGCTTTACGGAACGCGAGGGCACGTTCGTTGGCAAAGAGTTGTGCAAGCGGTTGGGTCGTGATATTACCATAGGTAAACGAATGAGCTTTGTCATAGCAGCATGGCAGCACGTCGCCGTTGGTCGTTATTACAACGCCGCTCCACACACGCAGACATCCGCGACCCAATTTCTTACGATGGAATAACCCATCCGCACCTTTGGTATAACGGCTGTAGCGTGCGTCGGAAGGCATGAGCGGATGACCGTCGGTATAATCATACAGTTGAGCCGTTTTGAGCACCAACTTATCCGCGCCAAGTTGCTTATAGACACGTTTGAATGCCGCCCATTCCTGCTCATTGGTACGCAAGCGCAGACATTGCAACTCGATAGTCGTACGTCCGTGCAGACGCTCTTTCGCTTCGCGAAGATAGCGTAAGGCGGCCTTGGTCTTCTCCAGACTGCCACCTATCCGATAGGCATTATAACTCTCATCCGTCAGGCCGTCCATCGATACGATGATTCGGTCCAAGCCTGCATGTATCAAGGCCTCTGCCATTGCGGGAGTAAGTGCTTGTGCGTTCGTGCTGGTGATCGTGTACAGACCGGCTTCATGCGCCTCGCGCACCATCTGCGGCAGGTTAGGATTCAAGAGTGGTTCACCTTGAAAATAAAACTGGATGGTGTGCGCCGTGTCCTTCACCTCCGCCAACACCCGTTTCCACACCTCGCGAGACATTAACCTATCACCTCTCACCTCTAACCTCTTACCATTACCAACCGGGCATTCCGGGCATCGCAGCTGACACACGTTCGCCGGCTCTACGCTCACGAACATAGGCCTATGCGTAATACGCACCAAGCCGAAAAGGCTCAGTGCGTAGTTACCGTAGCATCGTAGTGCATTAAGCGCACGGGATTTTGTTAACGCGACGCTCATGACGACCGCCTTCAAAATCCGTCTGGAAGAACGTACGAACGATATCCAGCGCCTTCGGTGCCGAGATGAAGTTAGCCGGCAGAGCCAGTACGTTGGCGTTATTATGCTGACGTGCGAGTTCGGCCAGTTTGGTCTCCCAGCACAACGCGGCACGAATGCCTTGGTGCTTATTCGCCGTCATGGTGATGCCGTTACCGGTCGAGCAGATGATGATACCATACTCGAACTCACCTTTCTCCACAGCCTCAGCCAGCGGGTGTGCATAGTCGGGATAGTCGCAACTCTCGGTGTTGTAGCAACCGAAATCTTTCACTCTTGCGCCGTTATCCTCCAAGAACAACTGCACTTGCTGTTTGAGCGCAAAACCTGCGTGGTCCGATGCCAACGCAATACTCATTTCCGAAAAGCTTTTCATATCGATGTGTGTTTAGAATATCGCAGCCATGTTTCCGAACATCAGCTTACAAGCGATGGCGAGTACGATGATGCCGAAGAACTTACGAATGATATACAATGTGGTCTGGCCCATGTATTTGGTAAGCCAATGCGTACCGATGAGTACCAGGTATAGTACTAAGATGCACAGCAGCAGCGATACGCACAGACTGGCGATGCTATACTCCGCCGTGATAGCCAACAAGGCTGTGAAGGCACCCGGACCCGCATACATAGGAAAGGCCAGCGGCACTATGGAACCCTCGCCATCCAAAGTTGTCTTGAAGATCGTGATATCCAATATCATCTCCAGCGCCATCAGGAAGATTACAAATCCACCGGCAATCGCAAAAAACTCAATCTGTACGCCGAAGAGTTTGAGTATCCATTCGCCCGCAAACAGGAATGCCAGCAGTATTATCAAGCTGGCCAAGCAGACCCGCCACGCGGAGATTTTCACGCCGCGCTCCTCAATAGCCATCGTCACCGGAATATTACCGAACGGGTCGATAATAGCAATGAGGAAGATAAAGGAAGACAGAACCTGCCAGATATCTACTGTGCCAAAGAAATTTTGTATTGATTCCATAGTATTTTTCTCTTTTCGGACTGCAAAAGTACTA
>JAFWAK010000043.1 GCA_017507715.1 Paludibacteraceae bacterium
GAAGATGATAGAGCACTTTTGGAATATAGCGTTGTAAGATTATGGAGAGAACTCGAGGGCATTACAAATGATTTATATTCGGAAACAAAACCTATAGCGATAGTTTCTTTAATTAGTAGACTTCTAGAAGATGGATATATTAATAACTCCGAGGAAACAAAGCTTCGGGAGTTATTGAAGATGAGAAACAATATTGCTCACGATACAAACAATAACTATTCTTTGGCGGAAATAAAAGAACGATTATCGGCGCCTTTGACGCACCGCCTGTGCCTAACACGAGCGCCTTCTTGTCATAGTCGCGCACCAACGGACGTATGGACTCCAGAAAGCCCAGGCAGTCGGTGTTATATCCGACACGCTTGTAGATGACGTTCACTGCCCCAATCGCTTCTGCCGTCTCATCCAACCCGTCCAAATAAGGCATTACCGCCTGCTTGTGAGGCAGTGTGACATTCATGCCGTCCAGCGTGTTCATCAACTCATTCACTCGTTCACTTGTTAACTCCTTCAGCGGATATAACGAGTACTCGGCATCAATGCCAGATGTCTCAAATTTCTCATTGAAGTATTTCGCCGAAAACGACTGCTGCAATGGAAATCCTATTATACCGAAGTGACGCATAATTTCCCTTTCTTTATGGTTGCTTTGTGGGTCTTGGAGGTGAATACTTTACCGCCTTCTCCCTTTTGCAACGCATCGTAAATCTTATCAATTTCCGCAAAACCACACTCGCGAATAGATTCGTATAGTTGCGCGATTCCTGCTTCGCGTGTGGCTCTGCCGTCTAGCATATCTATATATCCTTGTATAAATTCTGCCGTTTGAGCCATGTGCTCTATCTCCGCTTTGGAGTAAGTTTTCAGTTGCTCACGTACCGCATTCCGACTGATCGTCAGGTCGCTGTTCGTGCTGTCTGTGACCCACTTTAGACATCTTTTGTCACGCAGGTAATGTTCAATATAGTCGCGGGTCGTGCATAGCAGCGGACGTACCACCGGCACACCGTTCGGGGCCATTGGATTAGCACTTGTCGGACGCATTCCAGCCAGACCTCGCAGACCGGTGCCGCGTTTGAGATTCAGTAGCAAGGTCTCTGCTTGGTCATTCTGATGGTGGGCAACAGCGATAGCCTGACAGCTGTGTTCTTGCGCCATCTGCTCAAACCATGTATAGCGTAACTCTCTTGCCGCCATCTCGATACTAACATGATAGTTGTTTGCGTAAGCCTGTGTGTCGAAATGGGTTACTTCCAAAGGCACATTCAGCGACGCACATAACTCTCGTACAAATGCCTCGTCACGGTCACTCTCCGCACCGCGCAGATGGAAGTTGCAATGCGCTGCTATGCACGTATAACCTGCACGAAGCAGTACATCCAACAGCCCTACGCTGTCCGCGCCGCCGCTAACAGCCACCAACACCGGCTTTTCCTTCACCAACAAACCCCGTTGCCGTATATATGTGCTAACCCTGCGAAGCAATTATCAATTATCAATTATCAATTAAACCACGGTAGCGAATGCGCCGTGGTTCTACGGCCTCTTCACCCAGACGCATCTTCTTGTTCTCTTCGTACTCTGAGTAACTGCCTTCAAACCAGAATACCTTTCCATCGCCTTCATAAGCCAGAATATGCGTACAGATACGATCAAGGAACCAGCGGTCGTGCGAAATAACAACAGCACAACCCGCAAAATTCTCCAGACCTTCCTCCAAAGCACGTAAGGTGTTCACATCAATATCGTTTGTCGGCTCGTCGAGCAACAGCACATTGGCTTCGCTCTTCAGCGTCAAGGCCAAATGCAGTCGGTTGCGCTCACCGCCGGACAACACGCCGCATTTCTTCTCTTGGTCGGCGCCGGTGAAGTTAAAGCGGCTCAAATAGGCACGCGCGTTAATCTCGCGCCCTGCTACACGGATAAACTCCGTGCCGCCGCTGATGGTCTCAAACACACTCTTGTTCGGGTCGATATCTGTGTGCTGCTGGTCCACATAACCAATCTTAACGGTCTCACCTACAGCAAACGTACCTTTGTCGGCTTTCTCTGTGCCGATAATCATGCGGAACAAGGTCGTCTTTCCGGCACCGTTCGGACCGATGACACCCACGATACCGTTCGGCGGTAACATGAAGTTGAGGTCCTCAAACAGCAGACGGTCGCCAAACGATTTCGCTACACCTTCCGCATTGATGACCTTGTTGCCTAAACGCGGACCGTTCGGAATAAAGATCTCCAGTTTCTCCTCTTTCGTCTTCTGTTCCTCGTTTAACATGCGGTCATAAGCCTCCAGGCGCGCTTTCTGCTTGGCGTGACGGGCTTTCGGTGCCATGTGAATCCATTCCAACTCGCGTTCCAAAGTCTTGCGACGCTTGCTGGCCTGTTTCTCTTCCTGTGCCATGCGGTTGGTCTTCTGTTCCAGCCAACTCGAGTAGTTGCCTTTCCATGGAATACCTTCTCCGCGGTCCAACTCCAGTATCCAGCCTGCTACGTGGTCCAGGAAATAACGGTCGTGTGTGATACAGATAACCGTACCGGCATACTGCTGCAAATGTTGCTCGAGCCAATCGATACTCTCTGCATCCAAATGGTTCGTCGGCTCGTCCAGTAACAGCACGTCCGGTTGTTGCAGCAGCAGACGGCACAGCGCTACACGACGACGCTCACCTCCGGAAAGGGTAGTGACACACGCCTCGTCCGGCGGACAACGTAATGCGTCCATAGCACGGTCCAGTTTCTGGTCTATATTCCATGCATCGGCGGCATCTAACTTGTCTTGTAACTCTGCCTGACGGGCCAGCAACTTGTCAAAGTCCGCATCGGGTTCTGCAAACGCCATATTTATGTCGTCGTATTCCTTGAGCATGTCCATGATAGGCTGCACACCTTCCTGAACTACCTCACGTACCGTCTTGTTCGGGTCCAGTTTTGGGTCTTGCTCCAAGTAACCTACGGTATAACCCGGTGCCCACACCACTTCGCCCTGATATTCTTTCTCAATACCGGCGATGATCTTCATCAGCGTCGATTTACCGGCACCGTTCAAACCGATAATACCGATCTTGGCCCCATAGAAGAAGCTCAGATAGATATTATTTAAAACGCGTTTCTGCGGCGGGAAAGTCTTTCCCACGCCGACCATTGAAAAGATAATCTTTTTATCGTCTGCCATAAGTTTATTCTATTTCCTTTTTTCTTGCGAGGAATGTACTCAATTAAAAGCGTGCGGAGCGTGTTGGGGACGCGGAGCCGCAGTCCGGGGCAGGACGGTTTTAATGAGTATCATTACGAGTGTATTCTGCAAATGTATAATCGTACGGGTTCTTCTCGTCTGCATCGTGACGCTCTGCGCTTGTCTGCTTCCATACAGCCGGATCTATTTCCGGGAAGAACGTGTCGGCATCTTCCCAACTATGGTGAATATGCGTGATATACAGCTTGTCCGCCAATGGCATCATCTGCCGATATACCATGCCGCCACCAATCACAAACGCCTCTTCTTCCGGCGCCACTTTAGCGACCAGTTCGTCAATTGAGTAAACCGCTTCTGCGCCTTCATACGTCTTGCCTTGTACATCTGTCAGCACGATATTACGGCGGTTAGGCAGCGGATGTTTAGGCAGCGAGAAGAATGTTCGCTCGCCCATCAGCACTGTACTGCCACTCGTTATCTCCTTGAAATGCTTCAAATCCGCCGGCATGTGACACAGCAGGTCACCTTTTTTGCCGATGGCGTAATTCTCAGCTATTGCTACAATGATACTTATCATTCGTAATTCTTAATTTTGAATTTTTAATTAAACAGAAACAACTCCTGCTATATGTGGGTGCGGATCATAACCTTCCAACGAAAAATCTTCATACTGGAAGCTGAACAAATCCTTCACATCCGGGTTAATAATCATCTTCGGCAAAGCCCTCGGCTCACGCGTCAACTGCAACTTCACCTGGTCCAGATGGTTCAGATAGATATGTGCATCGCCGAGTGTGTGTACGAAATCACCGCACTTCAGACCCGTTACTTGAGCCATCATCTGCAGGAGTAGGGCATAGCTCGCGATATTAAACGGCACACCGAGGAAGATATCGGCGCTACGCTGATATAGTTGCAGACTCAATTTGCCGTCTGCTACATAGAACTGGAATAGACAGTGGCATGGCGGCAAAGCCATCTTCTCCACTTCCGTTACATTCCATGCGCTGACCATCATACGGCGGCTGTCCGGATTCTCCTTAATCGTCTTTACGATATTGGCTATCTGGTCTATTGTGCCTCCGTTATAATCCGGCCAACTGCGCCATTGATGTCCGTACACAGGACCCAATTCGCCGTTCTCGTCTGCCCATTCATTCCAGATACGCACACCGTGATCCTGCAGATATTTCACATTCGTGTCGCCCTGCAAGAACCACAACAACTCGTATATAATCGATTTGAGGTGTAGTTTCTTGGTGGTCAGCAGCGGAAAACCGTCCTCCATCTTAAACCGCATCTGGTGACCAAACACCGAAATAGTGCCTGTTCCTGTGCGGTCGTGCTTTACTGTGCCTTCTTCCAGCACGCGTTTGCATAAGTCTAAATATTGTTGCATATTAATACAAATTGTACGTTGTTTTGAGAACCTTAAATTCGGTTCTACGGTTAATCTGGTTGCAAATCTCCTGTTTGTCTGCCGGAAGACTGAGGATAAACGCCTCGTCCAGTACTTGTTCTACCGGAATAAACGGATACTGCTTGTTGAGCGCTTTGTTTGCTACAACAGGTTTGGTCTTGCCGTAACCCACCGGTGTCAGACGTTCCCGCTCAATGCCGTGTTTCATCAGGAAATCACAACAACTCTGTGCACGTTTCTGACTCAACTCAAGGTTGAACTCTTCATTTCCCTTCAAGTCCGTATGTGCCGATAGTTCTATCGTGATATTCGGGTTGTCTTGCAGCAACTTCACCAAGTGCAGCAATTCCGTCTCGGATGCCTTGGTGATCTCCCAACTACCGAATTCATAGAAGATATTCTCCATCTTCACCGGTCGGCTGATCGGGCTGAGCGTGAAGTTAATCATATAGGTCTTGCTGTCCTTCAGGTTCAGCGTGGTCCATTGCTCTTTGGCGTTCAGATGGCCGCGTGCCGTGGCTAACATCACATACTTCACGTCCTTCTTCAGTTTTATCTTATAGCTGCCGTCCCGACGGGCATTCAGCTTACTATTCGTACCATCCGAACCCACGATGCGCAGCACAGCATCCGAGAGTGGAGTACCTTCCTCGTCGCTTACCATGCCTTCTACCAGGAATTCCATCTCCGGCAGTACAAACCGGTAAATCTTATCGTAGCCTTTCTTGTCGCCTCTGTTCGACGAGAAGAAACCGTCCTGTGTGTTGCCGGCAAACGTAATGCCGAAATCGTCTCCCGCGCCATTGAACGGAGCACCCATGTTATAGAGCACCCAAACCACGCTGTCTTTATTCGTCGTATCGCGCTCGGCTTTATAGATATCCAAACCGCCATAACCCGGATGACCATTGCTTGAGAAATAGAGTGTTCCGTCGGCGTGAACATACGGATACATTTCATCGGCACTCGTGTTAATGCTCTTGCCTAACGGCTGTGGGTTCACCCATTCCGAGCCGTCCAGTTCAGCCATCCATATATCCTTTCCGCCTTCACCGCCCGGCGCGTCACTCACGAAATAGAGCGTGTCGCCGGTTGCATTCAAAGCTGGGTGACCTACGGTAATCGAACTGTCTGCAAACAACTTCACTTCCTGCGGTTCACTCCATTCACCACTCGCGCGCTCACTCTTGTAAATCTTAGCGCCAAGGTCCTTACCGTTAATCGGCTTGGAGTAGGTGAAATACATGGTACGCCCGTCTTCCGTAAAGCAGCACACGCCCATCTCGGCTGTACCTGCTGCCTTACCGCCCGTCGTGTCATTCTCCTGTTCCGATTCCGGTGCATCGTACAGACCTTCCGCCAACTCTATCTCTTCCCATTCTCCGGCTGCGTTCTTACGCGTCTGATATAACTGGAATAACTGCTGACCGGTCACGTTACTCGGCCGTTTCATCTTCTTGGAACTGGTCTTTGACTTCTCCTGACGGTTACTGGTAAACATCAACGCATCGGACTGTGAACTGATAAACATCGGCGCGAAGTTGCTTGTGCGCTTCTGATTAAACTCCTTCGCTTCGGAAACCTTATAGCGACTCGTCTCTTTGCGCCATTCGTCAATCTTCAGACAAGCGTACTTGCCGGCTTGCGCTACGTAGGCATCCGGATGGCTCTGAAGATAGAGATCATAACTCTTGGCGGCGTCTTTGTACTTACCTTGGTATTGTAACGCCAAACCCGCATTCAGGAAGATAATAGAGTCCTGCAGATAGTATTTGTTGCGCAGCGCATTCTGATAGCAGTTCACCGCACGCGGGTTGTTAATCAATCGATAACACTCGCCTTGCTTGTATGCCACATAGCCCTTCAACTCCTTCTGCTTTTGCGAACTCAAACGGCTGTAACACGACTTATAGATGTCCGCAGCGGTGTAATACTCACCAATCGCGAACTTCTTGTCTGCCCGTTTAATTCGCTGCTGTATCGAGCACCCGCTCAATAACAGCACCGCTGCTAATATATATACTAGTCGTCTAGTCATCTAGTTGTCTAGAAATCTAGTTTAATTCATGCACAACGAGTCCGCTACGTAACTTCGGTTCAAACCACGTTGTCTTCGGCGGCATGATATTTCCGCTGTCTGCGATGTCGATGATCTGCTGCATGGTAACAGGGTAGAGTGCCAGCGCCATTTTCATCTCGCCGCTGTCCACTCTTCTTTCCAGTTCTCCTAAACCACGAATACCGCCCACAAAGTCAATGCGCTTGTCGCTACGCAGGTCCTTGATGTCGAGAATCTTATCCAGAATCAAGTTACTCGAAATCGTTACATCCAGCACACCAATCGGGTCATTGTCATCATAACGGCCTTCTTTGGCTGTCAGCGAGTACCATTTGCCACCCAGATACAGCGCAAAATTATGCAGTTTAGCTGGTTTGTAGATTGCCGTGCCTTTATCTTCAACCACGAAATTCTCTGCCAACTTAGCTAAGAATTCATCTTCCGTCAGACCGTTGAGGTCTTTTACCACGCGGTTATAGTCGATGATATTCAGTTGGTTGTCCGGGAAACAAACTGCGAGGAAGTAATCGCTCTCCCGTAACCCGTCACCCGTAACCGGTAACCCCTTACGTTCGGCTCCGACGCCTGCAGCAGCAGCTGAACGGTGGTGCCCGTCTGCAATATACATAGCCGGTATTTCCGCAAAGATCTTCGTGATCTGTGCAATAGCCGCTTCGTCGTTAATCACCCAGAATGTGTGTCTGAAGCCTTCCGGCGCTGCTACGAAGTCATACTCTGGCTGACCGGCAACGACTTTGGCAATAATGGCATCCAAGTCGTCACGATGAGGGTAGGCGAAGAATACCGGCTCCATATTAGCATTCAGCACACGCACATGTTTCATGCGGTCTTCCTCTTTGTCGCGACGCGTCAACTCATGCTTCTTGATGCGACCCTCCAGATAGTCATCTACCCAAGCGCCGACCACCAGACCGTACTGCGTTTTGTCCTTTCCGCCGGACAAGGGGTTGCTTGCCAAAATCGTCTGTGCGTAAACATAGTATTTCTCCGACTTGTCCTGCACGAGCCAGCCGTTCTGTTTGAATAACTTGAACTGCTCTACAGCTGCATCATACACACGCGGGTCGTGCTCATCAGTTCCCGGCTCAAAATTGATTTCAGGCTTGATGATGTGATACAGACTCTTTGGATTGCCCGCCGCTTCTTGACGCGCTTCTTCACTGTTCAGTACGTCATACGGACGACTACTCACTTGTTCCACCAGCTCTTTCGGCGGACGTATTCCTCGAAATGGCTTGATTTTCATGAGGAAAAATTGTTTTGTGTGTTTATTTCCTTTGAAAAATTTGACTTCTTGGAAGTGAGGATTAATTTTGGAAAAGCATTGCAAATTTATTTGTGAATGATTTTCTGAAATTAAGACTCAAAATCATGGAATGATATAATTTTTCAAAGGGGTTTTTAATGTTTTTTCTAAACAATTATTTCTTTTCAGCCGGAGCAGCTACGTTTCCCATCGCGCAAGTACCGTTGAATAGTGCGCCCGGCTCAACAATCAAGGTCTTTGTGTGTACATCGCCTTGGATCTTACCGCTTGCACGCAGACTCAGCTGCTGGCTGCAGGTAATCTTGCCTTCCATCATGCCCATAATCTCGGCATTCTGGCAAGAAACGGTGCCTTTGATACGACCGGCCTCGCCGATAACAACCTTACCGGTACAATTCAAATCACCTTCAATTAAACCGTCGATACGGAAATCACTGTCAGCAGTAATGTTTCCCACAATCTTGCTTCCTGCGGTTAATGCGTTGAACATCAATCCGCCTTGTTGTTTCTCATTTGCCATAATTCTATCTGTTTTTTTTATATTAAATTCATTTTCCCTTTCTTGCGCATAATTGCGCGAGTTCTCTTCTCTATATAATCGCGCAAATTCGCGTGTATCCACACGTACGCATAAAAACCGCTGCAAAATTACGAAAAAAAAATGACATATGCAAGCCTCCACGTGATTTTCTTCTTTTTTTTCTGTTTTATAACACTCCTTCTTGCATAATTCAAATATTTTTTGTACCTTTGCACCGTCTTTGAAAAGAGCAATCTCATACCAAATATTAGGGAAACATTGACCTTTACCCAAAGATTGCCCAAAGATCCCCCAAGGATCGCCCAAGGATGGATGCGAAAAAATGACAACATACATACATTTACTATATAATACATAGTATTATATACTTTTTGTTAAAAATTATGGCAATTGTAAGTGATTTGGACACAGGGAAAGTCCATGGAAAATTGAACAAAAAAAGCAAAGTGGTGCATCGTGTTATCAATGGTCGAGAGTACAAACATACTGTCGAAAATCCATATGAAGGACCGGCCTCTGAAGCGCAAAAACTGCAGCGAAATGTTTTCGGAAAGACTAACGCCATCGTGAATAGCATTGTTAACGATCCGAAGCAGTACAAAGAGTGGCAAAACCGCATGGAGGAATACAACCGTACCGTGGTTCGTCCGGACCTGCCGCCGTTTCCGAAACGATACACCACTGTGCGCTCTTTTGTCTATCACGTCATCAGCGAGCAAATCAACCAGAAGCAGACTACCAAGCGCCGCAGAGCAAAACTGCCGCTTGCCCTTCCAAAGGGTGTCAAAGCCTATATGAAGCTCTTCTCGGAACTGACAAACGCAGAGCTTTACGAGATCCTCAAAGCGCGTTTTAATGTCTTTGTCTGCGAGCAGCACATCCACTACCTCGACGAAGATAATATCGACTATACCGCAACCCACTATTCGCTGCGCAAGAAGAACATCGTCATCGCCTATGCACGCGTCTTCAAAGATGCAGAAAAAGGCGTCATCCGCATCGGCCGCATGTTAACGCTCGAGCGTAATAAGGGTTTCGGCAAATATCTGGTAGAGCGAATAGCTGCCGACGCTCGTGCAAAAGGCGCTCACACCCTTCGTCTCCATGCCCAAACACAGGCCGTTCCGTTCTATGAGCACCTCGGCTTCAAAACCGTCAGTGGCGTCTTTACCGAAGCCGAAATCCCGCATGTAACGATGGAGCGCAAGCTCTAATGCATAGAAAAGCGCATAAAATGAACGAAAAATGGCATACACTCTTGTGTATGTCATTATTTTTTTGTAACTTTGTGCCCGATTTTGGAATAACATGCGCGGAATACTGATTGCAATAGGAGTTTTGATGGCAGCTATGCTGCTGCTGTGTGTGGGTGTGATCTTGCGCAAAGACCACTCGTTCCGCTCGCAGCACATCCATCAGAACAAGCGCATGAAGCAGGACGGCATCCATTGCTCGACTGCCCAAGACCGTGAAATGCGTCGCGCAAAAGAGCGTAGCATGAAAGTCAAAGACATGTAAATCGTACACAATTAATAAAAAAACATATTATGAACAAGATTAGTATTATTGTTGAATCCGTTTTGGCAGCAGGAATTGTTGCCCTGTTTATTCTTTTCTTTACCGTTACTCCCGGTTCCAAGAAGGCTGCAAGCGCCGATGTAGAAGCACAAGGCGAGATGTTGCCGATTGCTGTGGTGAACACAGACTCCATTTTGAAGCATTACACGTTGGCTGTAGAGTCTTCGGACAAACTGCAGGCCCAGTATGAGGAGTCGATGGTAAAACTCGACACCAAGGCAAAAGCCTTCCAGAAGGAGTACGAGACATTCCAACAGGACGTTATTAACTTCCAGAAGAAAGTGGAAGCCGGTGCATTCCTGAGCCGTGAGCGCGCAGAGAGCGAGCAAAGCCGTCTGCAGAAGAAAGAACAGCAACTGATGGCTAAGCAGCAAGATCTCGAGAACCTGCGTCAGAAACTGTCGGCAGACTTCATGACCCAGCAGGCCGAGTTGACCCAACAGTTGCAAGACAGCGTGCAGGCTTACCTGCGTGAGATGAATGACGACGGTCGTTACCACCTCATTCTCAACGACGCTGTGCTGATGAACAAGACAGCCGGTTATGACATTACGGACGAAGTAATCGAAGGACTCAATGCGCGTTACGCAAAGTAAAATAGTTTTTTGTCTTCTGGCATTGCTCCTTGTGCCTTGTTTACTTAAGGCGCAACGTATCCCGCAAGCCATCGAGTACACGGAAATCTATGATTTCCTCGAGGAACTGACAACGGACGGCATCATTGCGTCCAATGCGGCTATTAAGCCGTACACGCGTGACGCGATAGCCAAGATGCTTGCCGAGGCGCAGAGCAAAGACTCGCTGCTGAACAAGCGGCAACGCGAGGACCTGCAGTTCTACATGCAGGACTATGCTCTGGAACTGGACACGCTGCCGACGTATTATTCTTACGGCCATCGGCACGTGACACAATGGATCACGCCGGTATCGAACCTCTCGCTGGCGGACCCGAGTCTGCACATCCTGACCAAAGACAAGATCTTCAAGATGCGTGTCCGTCCGATTCTCGGCATGGACCTGAGTTACAACAAACACGGCCTGCTGATGCACCGTTGGTACGGCGCAGAGATTCAGATGGATATAGCTCACCATGTATCTATCTGGGGGTCTATCCGCGATAACAGTTGGAGCGGGCAAGGCGTTACCGGTTCGCGTATCACACAGCCGTTATTCCTTAATAACCTGGCGGGTGTGCAATACAAGGAAGCCAATTACGGCGGCGATTTCTCGGACTCGCGAGGCGGTATATCGCTTTATGCATGGTGGGGTAGTATCGGTATCCAGCGCGAGCGTGTCACATGGGGTGACGCACAGCATTGCTCGAATATCCTTTCAGCGCATAATCCGGCCGTGCCGATGTTTACCATCCAACTGACGCCCTGCAAATGGTTCCAGTTTGACTATTTCCATGCATGGCTGCCGTCCAACGTCATAGACTCGACCTATTGGTATATAGAGCAACAGACTGCTACAAGCACGCAACGTGAATACCGTCCGGCCAATAAGTTCATGGCGGCGAACATGTTCACCTTCATGCCCGTCAAGTACATTCAGTTCTCGTTCGGAAACTCAATTGTTTACGCGGAGCGTAATGTACAGGCGGCATACTTCATTCCGATTGCTTTCTATAAGTCGCTTGACCACCTGTTGACCAAAGGCCTGCGCACGGAGAACCAGAACTCGCAGGCTTTCGCCTCTATCACGGTGCGTCCTACAGACCATTTGCGGCTGTACGCCTCGTTCTTCCTGGACGAGTTCAAGTTCGACCGCCTCAAGAAATCCAATCCGCAACGTAATCCTATCTCGTATCTGGTGGGCTTCAACTGGAGTGGTTGGCCTGTCAAAGGCTTGGCGCTGCGAGGCGAGTTCATGCGTTCGTATATCGCAACGTACGAGCATTCCATCAAAGTGCTTGATTATACGTCCAACAGTTATTACATGGGCCATTACATGGGCTCGAACTCCCAGAGTATCTTTGTGCAGTTGGCTTATCGTCCGACGCGCAGTTTGCGTCTGACGCTCGATTATACCTGTGATACCAAATACACGGCGTACGATTATATACGCGGAGACATCGGCCAGATAATCGCACAGAAACCGTTTGAGAATGTTATCTGGCGTAATGATGAGGTGAAGTTCCGTGCAGTCTATGAAGTATTCAACAACTGCTATGCGCACGTGGACTTTATGTATAATTATGCCCGTGCAGGCGAAGATGCCGACCTGCAGAAATATACTCCCGAGTACCTGCAAGGCAAGAACTTTACGTTCACTTGTGGACTGAGCTTCGGATTTTAGGAGGAATTAAAAAAATCAGAATTAAGAATTAATCAATATAGCATGAAAAAAGAAATTCAATTCTCCCTTGTCTATCGTGACATGTGGCAGAGTAGCGGACGATACGTTCCGCGCAAGGATCAATTGGCACGCGTGGCACCTGTGATCATCGACATGGGCTGTTTTGACCGTGTCGAGACCAATGGCGGTGCATCGGAGCAGGTAAACCTGTTGTACGGCGAGAACCCGAACCAAGCGGTTCGTACGTTCTGTAAGCCGTTTAACGAGGCTGGCATCAAGACCCATATGTTGGACCGCGGTCTGAACGCGCTGCGTATGAACCCGGTACCGGCTGACGTTCGTCAGTTGATGTACAAGGTGAAGCACGCGCAGGGAACGGACATTACTCGTATCTTCTGCGGTCTGAACGACCCGCGTAACATTATTCCGTCCATCAAATGGGCGAAAGAAGCCGGTATGACGGCACAGGCAACAATGTGTATCACGTATTCGAAGGTACACAACGCCGAGTATTATATCAACCTTGCCGAGCAGCTGATAGCCGGCGGTGCGCAAGAGATCTGTCTGAAAGATATGGCAGGTATCGGCCGTCCGCATATGTTAGGCGTCATCGTTGCTGCCATCAAGGAGAAACACCCGGATATCATCATCCAATACCACGGTCATACAGGTCCCGGTTTCTCGGTGGCATCGATGCTCGAGATAGCCAAAGCCGGAGGTGACGTATTCGATGTCGCTATCGAGCCGCTGAGTTGGGGTAAGGTTCACCCGGACGTAATCACTATTCAGGCGATGATGCGTGATGCCGGTTTCCTTGTGAAAGATATTAACATGAAGGCCTATATGGAGGCGCGTAAACTCACACAGGAGTTCATCGATGATTTCCTGGGTTACTGGATTGACCCGAAGAATGCGCTGATGACCTCGCTGCTCGTAGGCTGCGGTCTGCCGGGTGGTATGATGGGTTCGCTCATGGCTGACCTCAAAGGCATGCACGCTGCTATCAACGCCAACCTCAAGAAGAAAGGCGAGAAAGAGTTGTCGGAGGACGAACTGCTCGTTCAGTTGTTCGATGAAGTACAGCGTATATGGCCGATGTTGGGTACTCCGTGTCTCGTGACGCCGTTCAGCCAATACGTAAAGAACGCTGCGTTGATGAACCTCTTCAGCCGTTCGATGGGCGAGAAAGACTTCACGCGCATGGATCCGGCTATGTGGGGAATGATCCTCGGCAAGTCCGGTAAGTTACCGGGTGAACTGGCACCGGAGATCATCGAACTCGCCAAAGAGAAAGGCTTCGAGTTCTATACCGATGACCCGCAGAAACTCTATCCGAATGAGTTGCCGCGTTTCATCAAAGAGATGAAAGAACTGGGTTGGGATCGCGGACAAGATGACGAAGAGCTCTTTGAGTTCGCTATGCACGAGAAACAATATCGTGAGTACAAGTCAGGTCTGGCTAAGGAGCAGTTCAACAAAGACCTTGCAGAACGCATGCTCAAAGCCGGCAAACCGGTTCCGGAGAACCTGCAGCAGTACATACAAGCCTCTCCCCAGCCCTCCCCTGAAGGGAAGGGAGCTAACGATGATCTGGCCGCAGTCGCATATGCCCTTTATCTGGCCGGCAAGAAGCCGAAAGAGGGTATTATCACGCTGCCGACCATTCGTCCGACGGCTTGGAATCATAAGCATTATACACTGAAATAACCATAAAAAACACTTGTATATGAAAAAGTACAATTTCAACGCAGGCCCGAGTATCCTGCCGCAAGAAGTTATCAAACAAACAGCGGAAGCTGTTATCGATTTTCAGGGCGAAGGTCTGTCGGTATTGGAGATCAGCCACCGCGCGAAGTATTTCCAGCCGGTAATGGACGAGGCCGAAGCGCTGGTAAAAGAGTTGCTGAACGTGCCGGAAGGGTATCGCGTGCTCTTCTTGGGTGGCGGTGCTTCGTTGCAGTTCTGCATGGTTCCGTTTAATATGCTCGAGAAAAAAGCGGCTTATTTGAACACAGGTGTATGGTCGAAGAAAGCACTCAAGGAAGCCAAAGGCTTCGGCGAGGCTATCGAAGTAGCGGCCAGCACAGATTCTATCCCGACGGATTATGAGATTCCGCAGGACGCAGACTATTTCCATATTACGACCAATAACACGATCTTCGGTACGGAGATTAACGATGACAAACTCGCTGAGATATACAAGAAGAAAGGTAATGTGCCTTTGGTGGCAGATATGAGTTCGGATATCTTAAGCCGTCCGATAGACGTGAGCCAGTATGATATTATCTACGGTGGCGCCCAGAAGAACCTGGCACCGGCCGGTGTGACCTTCGTCATCATCAAAGAGTCGTGTCTGGGCAAGGTAAGCCGTTATATCCCGACGATGCTCAACTACCAGACGCATATCGATGGCGGTTCGATGTTCAACACGCCTCCTGTACTGCCAGTCTATACCGCAGTCCTCACACTCCGCTGGCTCAAAGCCAATGGCGGTGTGAAATGGATTGAGCAGCGCAACAAGGCGAAAGCGGACTTGCTTTACAACTGCTTGGATAAGTCCAAAATGTTTGTGCCGACCATCACCAAGAAAGAGGACCGTAGTCGCATGAATATCTGCTTTGTGCTCAAAC
>JAFWAK010000002.1 GCA_017507715.1 Paludibacteraceae bacterium
CGTCCGTGTTGATAGCTGTGACCGACGATGGAATAATCACCGACTGCAAAGCCGTACAGCCTTCTAACACACTGGTAGCAACCGTCTTGATACCTTGCGGGAACTCAAATGCTTTGAGAGAAGAACAATACTGGAACGCACACTGCCCGATGCTTGTCACCGTTGCCGGAATAATGATTGTCTCCAGTCTACTCATGTGCTTGCAGAGGTATGCGGGAATGGTCTGCACGCTGTCACCAAAGGTGAAGGAGGTGATCTTGGAACTCGTGCTGTAGAACGGTGCACTGTCGTCCGAACCGATGGAGCAGTTAACAGGCAGCCATGTGACCGAAGTGGTGGCATTACCTTGGAACGCCTTGTTGCCAATGGAGCTCACGGTACTCGGGATCGTGATATTCGTTAGATTACAATTGTAGAACGCACGCTGGTTGATGACCGTCAGGCCTTCCGGAAGGTTCACGCTACCTAATTTTGTGCAACCGTAGAAAGCATCTGTATTGATTGCCGTGATAGAGGAAGGTAAGGTCACCGACTGCAGGTTCGTAAGCGCCTCAAAGGCACTCGTTCCGATAGAGGTAACAGGATAGGTGTAGTTATTGTACGTCACGCTCGCAGGGATAGTAATCGTCGTATACGCCGAATAAACCGACTTGTCCGAAGTCTGATCCTTGACCACAGTCGCCGTCGTCGTGCCTAACGAATAATACAAGCCGTCAATTAGAACAATCTCAGCTTTAGTGAGTAAGCAAACCATTAAGGCAAGCAGAGTAAAGATTTTTCTCATAATGATTGTTTTATAACCTTTGCGACAAAGTCGTCTTTTTTCTCGGAACGAAGCCCTCGATTAAAAAGCGCTACAAAGGTACTGTTTTTTTTCGAATTGTGCAAATATAAAATTAAGCAAAAAATCTATATATATACATAGTATATATATACTTTGTTTTGATTAAAAATTATGCCTCATTTGAAGTTCTCCGCACAAGTTATGGTCTAGATATCGTCCAGTTATGGTCTAGTTATGGTCTAGTTCTTCTCCCTGATTTCGCCCTTATTTGGAAATGACGTCTGTTACGGTGCACGTATCAACGAAAACCGCCCGGCAGGGTTGAAGTGCCGAGCGGTTTTAATTGGTGGTTCTGAGTAGTCTATTGCTCTGGATGAGGATTCCGTAAATTATGACATCTAAAAAAAAGCGCGGGGCAATAAATGCTCCGCGTTTGAAAAAATATGATATCTCAAATGGTTTTATCCTTTGATACTGAAAGGCCAGCAGTACGATTCTTCTTGATGAACCACATGCGGGAATCGTAAAGCAACCTCGAGAACGAAGTTGAAGTCATACAGGTGCGTTGCTGCTATATAGGCTTGGTTTTTCGCTGCTGCATATGCTGCGGTTATTTCGCCGCCGTTGCGGATCTGCTCGAGTTGGTTGTCCAATTCAATCAGACGCTTCATCATGGTGGTCATTTTTACATCGTATGCTTTCACTTCCGCGAGCCAT
This sequence comes from Paludibacteraceae bacterium, assembly GCA_017507715.1. Taxonomy (GTDB): domain Bacteria; phylum Bacteroidota; class Bacteroidia; order Bacteroidales; family Paludibacteraceae; genus Colicola. The sequence goes on from JAFWAK010000002.1 coordinate 1,502, forward strand.
TTCTCTGCTTGTTTCCTGTTATAAGCATCGATGAGTGCGTTCTCTGATTTACGACCTTCGATCCACCATGACGGATAGCAAATGGTTTGTCCTTCTTTGGCATTCTTGCAGCAGTCCCAGTTATCCAAGCGCGCTGCGAGCTGGTCTTCCATTTGGATAGCACGCTTGCACTCTGCGGACGTAGGCCAGCCGTCAATAATCTGAGCATAGAGGTCCTCCAATTCATTGGTGGGCAGACCTAGCGCCGCACCAACGCCCATATGCATCAGGTCGGCAGAATTGATGTGCGCATTGTGTTGCACATGCTTCACCATGTCCATGTTATTATTCCTAAAATCGA
>JAFWAK010000044.1 GCA_017507715.1 Paludibacteraceae bacterium
AAGGCAACCGTTGGTGTAGTAGGTAACAGTGATCACGCTTTGGAGAAGAGCGGTAAGGCAGGTCGCAGCCGTTGGCTGGGTCGTCGTCCGCGCAACCGTGGTGTAGTAATGAACCCTGTAGATCACCCGATGGGTGGTGGTGAAGGCCGTCAGTCCGGTGGTCACCCGAGAAGCCGTAAGGGTCTGCTCGCTAAGGGATACAAGACACGTCACCCGAAGAACCAGAGCAACCAGTACATTATAGAAAGACGTAAAAAATAACCTATTAAAGTCAAAGTAACATTATGAGTCGTTCATTGAAAAAAGGACCGTTTATCAACGTTAAGTTGGAAGACAAAGTACTGGCTATGAATGAGTCCGGCAAGAAAGAAGTTGTCAAGACTTGGAGCCGTGCTTCGATGATTTCCCCTGACTTTGTAGGTCATACAATCGCAGTTCACAATGGAAACAAGTTCATTCCTGTTTATGTAACGGAGAACATGGTAGGTCACAAGCTGGGCGAGTTCGCTCCGACACGTACCTTCCGCGGTCACTCGGGCAATAACAAGAAGTAATCCATTGCAATCAAATTAACATTTAAAAAACTCAAGATTAAAATGGGTGCAAGAAAACATAATAGCGCTGAGGCAATGAAAGCCGCTCGTAAAGAGCAGTATTTTGCTAAAGCAAACAACATTCCTACCAGCCCGCGTAAGATGCGTCTCGTAGCAGACATGGTTCGCGGTATGGAAGTGAATCGTGCACTCGGTGCGCTGCATTTCTCCACACGTGAGGCCAGCCGCGCGCTCGAGAAGCTCCTGAAATCTGCTATCGCTAACTGGGAAGTAAAAACCGGTAAGAAAGCAGAGGACGAAACTCTCTATGTAACGCGTATTATGGTTGACGGCGGAATGTCGATCAAGCGTATGCTTCCCGCTCCTCAGGGTCGTGCTTATCGTATCCGCAAACGTTCCAACCACGTTACAATATTTGTAGATACCAAGAATACTAACGCTGAAAAGTAATTTGAATCATGGGACAGAAAATTAATCCTATAGCTAACCGTCTGGGCATCGTCCGCGGTTGGGACTCCAACTGGTTTGGAGGCAAGAATTACGGAGATACGCTGCTTGAGGATAGCAAGATTCGCGAGTACCTCAACGCTCGTCTCGCAGAGGCTAGTATTTCCCGTATCGTTATCGAAAGAACTCTGAAATTGGTGACTGTTACTATCTGCACCGCTCGCCCCGGTTATATTATCGGAAAAGGTGGAGAAGAGGTTGACAAATTGAAGAAGGAACTCCAGAAGATCACCAAGCAAGACGTACAGATCAACATCTACGAGGTAAAACGTCCGGAGTTGGACGCTACCATCGTGGCTAACAAGATCGCACGTCAGCTGGAAGGCAAGATTGCTTATCGTCGTGCCGTTAAGATGGCTATCCAATCGACCATGTGCATGGGCGCAGAGGGTATCAAGATTCAGGTATCCGGTCGTTTGAACGGCGCTGAAATGGCTCGCAAGGAGATGTACAAAGAGGGTCGTACCCCGCTGCATACACTCCGCGCTGACATCGACTACTGCCACGTAGGTGCTATCACCAAAGTGGGTGTGATTGGTGTTAAGGTATGGATCTGCCGTGGAGAAGTGTATGGTAAGAAGGACTTGGCTCCGAACTTCTCGCAGAAGCAAGAAGGCGGCCGCCCCGGCATGGATCGCCGTGGACCGCGTGACGAGCGCAAGGGCAACTTCCGCCGCAACAAAAAACAATAATGTTTAACCGATTTGTAGATTAGAAAACAGTTATGTTACAACCTAAGAAAACAAAATTCCGCCGTTGCCAAAAAGGCCGCATCAAGGGCTTCGCTCACCGCGGTCAGGAACTGGCATTCGGTTCGTTCGGTATCAAGAGTATGGGTACCGTTTGGTTGACCGGTCGTCAAATCGAGGCTGCCCGTATCGCCGTTACCCGTTATATGCAACGTCAAGGTCAAGTGTGGATCCGCGTTTTCCCGGATAAACCGATCACCAAGAAGCCGTTGGATGTACGTATGGGTAAAGGTAAAGGTGCTCCCGAAGGTTTCGTAGTACCATTGGAGCCCGGTCGTATCATCTTCGAGGTAGAGGGCGTAAGCTACGATGTAGCAAAAGAGGCACTTCGTCTCGCTGCCCAAAAGCTGCCTGTGACCACTAAATTTGTCGTAAGACGCGATTACGACGCAACACAAAATGCTTAATTGGATTTATGAAAACAGCTGAAATCAAAGAATTAACTACTGCTGAGCTCCAGGAGCGTCTCGCTGCCGAGAAGGATGCACTGGTACGTATGCAGTTAAATCACAGTATTTCTCCGCTCGACAATCCTCAGCAAATTAAGGCTGCGCGTCGAAACATCGCTCGCCTTGCAACTGAATTGCGTGCAAGAGAAATTAACAAGTAAAAAACGACAAAGACAATGGAAAGAAATCTTAGAAAAGAGCGCGTGGGCGTAGTTGTTTCCAACAAGATGGAGAAGACCATCGTGGTCGCTGTTCGTTGGAAAGAGAAACACCCCATCTATGGCAAGTTTGTCAATAAAACTCGCAAGTTCCATGTTCATGACGAGAAGAATGAGGCAGGTATCGGCGATACCGTACGCATCATGGAGACCCGTCCTCTGAGCAAGACCGTGCGTTGGCGTTTAACTCAAATTATCGAAAGGGCTAAGTAATTATGGTACAGCAAGAATCTCGTCTCACAGTATGTGACAACAGCGGTGCTAAGCAGGCACTCGTTATCCGCGTTCTTGGTGGTACCAAGAAGCGTTACGCATCCCTCGGTGATACTATCGTAGTAGCTGTCAAGGGCGTTATCCCTTCGAGCGATATTAAAGACGGTACGGTTAGCCGTGCTATCGTTGTGCGCACGAAGAAAGAGGTACGTCGCGCTGACGGCAGTTACATCCGCTTTGATGACAACGCATGCGTGTTGATCACCAACGCCGGTGAACTCCGTGGCAGCCGTATCTTCGGTCCGGTGGCTCGTGAGCTGCGTCAAACAAACATGAAAATTATTTCTCTGGCACCTGAAGTGCTCTAATCATCTAAAACGTTACAGTAATGGCAAAATTACATATCAAAAAGGGTGATACCGTTTACGTAAACGCAGGTGCTTCGAAGGGTCAGACCGGCCGCGTGCTGGAAGTGATCGTTGACAAGCAACGTGCTATCGTAGAAGGCGTCAACATGGTATCGAAGAGTACCAAACCCAACGCAAAGAATCCGCAAGGCGGAATCGTTAAACAGGAAGCTCCCATCCATATCTCCAACCTCAACCCTGTTGAGAACGGCAAACCGGTACGTGTAGGCCGCGTGAAGAAGGATGGCAAGCTCGTTCGTGTATCTAAAAAAACAGGTAAGGAGATCTAAGTATGAATACCGCAAGTTTGAAGCAAGACTATCAGGAGCGCATTGTGCCTATCCTGATGAAGGAGTTCAACTACACTACCGTAATGCAGTGCCCGAAACTCCAGAAGATCGTCCTCAACCAAGGTTTAGGTGAGGCTGTAGCCGACAAGAAGATCATCGAGGTCGCTCTCCAGGAGATGACCGCTATCGCTGGTCAGAAAGCCGTAGCTACCGTTTCCAAGAAAGATATCGCTAACTTCAAGGTTCGTAAGCAAATGCCGATCGGTGTTCGCGTTACCCTCCGTGGTCAGCAGATGTACGAGTTCCTCGAGCGTCTCGTTCGCGTTGCCCTGCCGCGTATCCGCGACTTCAAAGGTATCGCTAACAAGATGGACGGTCGCGGTAACTATACCTTGGGTATTACCGAGCAGATCATCTTCCCTGAAATTAACATTGATAACATCACCAAACTGCTGGGTATGAACATCACGTTCGTTACCACCGCTAATACCGACGAGGAGGGCTTCGCACTCCTGCGCGAGTTTGGTTTACCGTTTAAAAAGTAATTCAGACTATGGCAAAAGAATCAATGAAAGCCCGCGAGGTGAAGCGTGCCAAACTCGTAGCCAAATACGCTGCGAAACGTGCACAACTCCTCAAGGATGGTGACTATGTAGGGCTCCAGGCCCTCCCGAAGAACGCATCTCCGGTTCGTCTGCACAACCGTTGCAAAGTGACCGGTCGTCCGAAAGGATACATGCGCGCATTCGGCCTCAGCCGTATTCAATTCCGTGAGATGGCCTCCAAAGGCTTGATCCCGGGCGTAAAGAAAGCGAGCTGGTAAAATTAACATTATTAAATATTGTCCCGACAGGCGGGATTAATTTAACAAAACAACAACAATGACAGATCCTATTGCAGATTACCTCACTCGACTGAGGAATGCTATCAAAGCCGGCCACCGTGTGGTTGAAGTTCCGGCTTCGAATCTGAAAAAGGAGATCACTCGCATCTTGTTCGAGAAGGGTTATATCCTCTCGTACAAGTTTGTCGAGGATGGTCCTCAGGGCACTATCAAGATTGCCCTCAAGTATGATCCGATGAACAAAGTCAACGCGATCAAGTGTTTGAAACGTGTATCCACTCCGGGTTTGCGTAAGTATGTAGGCTATCGTGAGATGCCGCGCGTACTCAACGGTCTCGGTATCGCTATCCTTTCTACTTCGAAAGGCGTGATGACCAATAAAGAGGCTCTCGCTCAACAACTCGGTGGAGAAGTATTGTGCTACGTTTATTAATAAGGAGGAACAACTATGTCTAGAATTGGAAAACTTCCTATTGCTATCCCCGCAGGTGTGACGATTACCGTCAGCCCGGAGAATGTAGTGACCGTTAAGGGTCCGAAGGGTGAGCTGAACCAAGCTGTTGATCCCCTGATTTCTGTAAACGTAGAAGGCGCTGTTTGCCATGTTACCCGTCCGAATGACGAGAAAGAGGCTCGCGCTAAACACGGTCTGTATCGCGCTTTGATTCATAATATGGTCGTAGGCTGCTCCGAGGGTTACAAGAAGACGCTTGAACTCGTCGGTGTAGGTTACCGTGTTGAGCTGGCTCAGCCGCAAATGCTGAACTTCTCCCTCGGTTATACGCACCCCATCTACCTCGGCTTGCCGAAGGAGATCAAAGTGGAGACCAAATCGGAGCGTAACCAGAACCCGCTCGTAATCTTGGAGTCCGCTGACAAGCAACTGCTTGGTCAGGTATGCGCTAAGATTCGCTCGTTCCGCAAACCGGAGCCGTATAAAGGCAAGGGTGTTAAGTTCCAAGGTGAAATTGTTCGTCGTAAGGCTGGTAAGTCGGCTGGTAAATAATAGAAAGGAAACAAGTTTATGATTAAGAAAATTGCACGTCGCCTTAAGATTAAGGCATCTATCCGTACCAAAGTGTCCGGTACTGCAGAGCGTCCGCGTCTGACTGTCTTCCGTTCTAACAGCCAGATTTACGCTCAGGTGATCAATGACCTCGAGGGTAAGACCCTCGCAAGCGCATCGTCGCTTGCCATCAAGGACAAAATGACCAAGACCGAGAAAGCTGCCGAGGTAGGCAAACTGATTGCTGCCGCAGCTATCAAGGCCGGTGTTAACGAAGTAGTTTTTGACCGTAACGGATACCTCTATCACGGTCGTGTTAAATCACTCGCAGACGCTGCTCGTGAGGCAGGTCTCAAATTCTAATAAGTACGATTATGCAAAGAGTTAAAACAACACAAGACCTCGAGCTCAAGGAGCGTCTGGTCGCTGTCAACCGCGTAACGAAAGTTACCAAGGGTGGACGTACATTCACTTTCGCAGCTATCGTAGTTGTTGGAAATGAAGATGGTATCGTAGGTTACGGCCTCGGTAAGGCTGGTGAAGTGGCAGCTGCTATGCAGAAGGCTACTGAGGCAGCTAAGAAGAACCTCATCCAAGTGCCTGTTCTCAAGGGTACTATCCCCCACGAGCAGTTCGCTAAGTTCGGCGGTTCGAAAGTGTATATCCAACCCGCTACGCACGGTACCGGTGTTAAGGCCGGAGGTGCTATGCGTGCCGTATTGGAGAGCGCTGGCGTTCACGACGTGTTGGCTAAGTCCAAAGGTTCGTCTAACCCCCACAACCTCGTTAAGGCTACTATCCAAGCGCTCGCTGAGCTCCGCGATGCCCGCACCGTGGCTGCTAACCGTGGCGTAAGTCTCTCTACAGTGTTTAATGGTTAATAAATTCTTCTACAACTATGGCAAAGATTAAAATTCAACAAGTACGCAGTACTATTAAGTGTCCGAAGGTGCAGAAGGAGACCATGATTGCTCTCGGTCTGCGCAAGATGAACGCAGTAGTGGAGCATGAAGCTACCCCGGCTATCCTGGGTATGGTAGAGAAGGTGAAGCACCTTGTTAAAGTTATTGACTAATCCTAAAAACGTATTTACATCATGGAATTGAATAATCTTACCCCTGCTGCCGGTTCCGTTAAGACCGCTAAGCGTGTCGGACGTGGTGCAGGTTCGGGCCTGGGTGGAACCTCTACCCGTGGTCACAAGGGTGCTAAATCGCGCTCCGGTTACAGCAAGAAAATCGGTTTCGAGGGTGGTCAGATGCCTATGCAGCGTCGTCTGCCGAAGTTCGGTTTTAAGAATATCAACCGTGTAGAGTACAAAGCTATCAACCTCTCTACGCTTCAGGCACTTGCTGAGGCTAAGAAGCTGAAGACCATCGGTCTGGTTGAACTCCACGAGGCTGGTTTCATCTCCAAGACCCAACTCGTTAAGATTCTGGGTAACGGTACGCTCACCGCTAAGCTGACGGTACAAGCTAACGCTTTCTCCAAGAAGGCAGAAGAGGCTATCACCGCTGCCGGTGGCACTGTAGAAAAACTCTAAGTTTATAATGAAGTCTTGTGTAAGTTGAGAGTAAGTTTGCTTATGCAACTCAACGAAGCCAAGACTCCAGATTAAAACAACGTTTTAATATGAAAATAGTAGAGACAATTAAAAATATCTGGAAGATAGAGGACCTCCGTGCTCGTCTGCTGACCACGCTTCTGTTCGTGCTCATCTATCGTTTCGGTTCGTTCATCGTTCTTCCGGGTATTGACCCTACAGCCTTGACCGCTCTTAAAGGTCAGACGGCTGGCGGTCTGATGGCGCTCTTGGATATGTTCTCCGGTGGAGCCTTCTCCAATGCGTCTATCTTCGCGCTGGGTATCATGCCTTATATCTCTGCATCTATCGTAATCCAGCTGCTTTCTATCGCAGTGCCGTATTTCCAGAAGATGCAGAAAGAGGGCGAGTCCGGCCGTCAGAAGATGAACCAGATCACCCGTTATCTGACCGTGGCTATCCTGCTCTTCCAGGGACCGAGTTATCTCGTTAACCTCGCAGTGCAGATGGGCCAGGCCGGTCAGCCGCTGGCTGTCGGTCTCAACTGGTTCACTATCTCATCCACTATCCTGCTCTGCGCAGGCTCTATGTTCGTCATGTGGCTGGGTGAGCGTATTACCGACCGTGGTGTAGGAAACGGTATTTCCTTCATCATTCTTATCGGTATCATCGCGCGCTTCCCGGGCTCTATCGTACAGGAGTTCTCCAGCCGCCTCAATGAGAACGGCGGTGGTGGTCTGATGGTGTTCATCCTTGAGATCGTCATCATGCTCCTCGTGTTTGCTTTTGCAATCATGTTGGTACAAGGTACTCGTCGTATTCCGGTGCAGTACGCTAAACGTATTCAGGGTAACAAGCAGTATGGTGGCGTACGTCAGTACATTCCGCTTAAGGTGAATGCAGCTAACGTAATGCCGATCATCTTCGCTCAGGCTATCATGTTCATCCCTATCGCTATCGTAGGCTTCCGTGCTTCAGAGTCCAATGCCTTCATTCAGGCGTTCATGGATAACAATGGCTTCTGGTACAATTTCGTATTCGCACTCCTCATTATCGCCTTCACCTATTTCTACACCGCGATTATCATTAATCCGGTTCAGATGGCAGAGAATCTGAAGCTGAACAACGGATTTATTCCGGGTGTGAAACCGGGTAAGAAGACGGCTGAGTATATCGACACTATCATGAGCCGCATCACCCTGCCGGGTTCTATCCTGCTGGCTATCATCGCTATCCTTCCGGCGTTTGCACGTCTGTTCGGTGTCACGATGGGCTTTGCGCAGTTCTTCGGCGGTACGTCCTTGCTCATCATGGTAGGCGTTATATTGGATACTTTGCAGCAGATCGAGAGTCACCTCCTCATGCGTCACTACGACGGATTCTTCGAGTCCGGCATGCGCATCAAGGGTCGCTCCGGTGCTATGGCCTACTAATTCGTGAGTTAGATGATTTTTCTCAAGACTGACGAAGAGGTAGAACTCATGCGGGCAAGCAACATCCTGCTTGGTAAGACCTATGCCGAAGTGGCAAAGGCTATCAAGCCGGGTGTTACTACCGCCCAATTGGATAAGATTGCTTACGAGTTCATCATGGACCATGGCGGTCGTCCGGCATGCCTTGGCTACGAAGGATATCCGGCTACCCTCTGCACTTCGGTTAATGAAGTGGTGGTACACGGCATCCCCTCGGACAAGGACGTGCTCAAGGACGGTGATATCATCACCATCGACTCGTCCATCGAACTCAACGGCTGGCATTCCGACAGCGCTTATACCTTCCCGGTGGGGGAGGTGAGCCCGGAAGTGATGCAACTCCTTCGTACGACGAAAGAGGCGCTTTACAAGGGTATCGAGCAGGCTGTTACGGGACACCGCCTCGGAGACGTCTCCTTCGCGATACAGAACCACTGTGAGCGTGCCGGCTACGGCGTAGTACGCGAGTTTGTGGGACACGGTATCGGACGGGAGATGCACGAGGAGCCGGAGGTATGCAACTACGGTCGCCGTGGTAACGGTCTCGTCCTTAAGTCGGGTATGACGATGGCGATTGAGCCGATGATTACGCTCGGACGCCGCAATGTGCTCATCGAAGACGACGGATGGACCGCTCGCACCATTGACCGCAAGCCTGCCGCACATTACGAACACAGCGTGTGCGTGCGTAACGGCAAGGCCGATATCTTATCCACCTTTGACTACATCCAGGAAGTCTTGGGAGACAGATTTATCTAAAATCATCTAAATAACAAAAAGTATGGCAAAACAAGACAGCATTGAAGTGGACGGAACGGTAGTTGAGGCATTGTCCAACGCTATGTTCCGCGTGCAACTCGAAAACGGACCCCTTATCATCGCTCACATCTCCGGTAAGATGCGTATGCATTATATCAAGATCCTTGCCGGTGACCGCGTGAAAGTGGAGATGAGTCCGTACGACTTGACCAAAGGAAGAATCTCCTTCCGCTACAAGTAATTAAACAACAACTAATTTAAACACTGTACAGAAAATGAAAGTACGTGCTTCGATTAAAAAGCGCAACTCCGACTGCAAGATTGTACGTCGCAAAGGGCACTTGTATGTAATCAACAAGAAGGATCCTAAAATGAAGATGCGTCAAGGATAAGCGTAATCTTTAATTAGAATCAATATCTTCTTTAATCAATTTATTTTTAACAAATTTATCCTTAGTATTAAATTATGGCTATAAGAATTGTCGGTGTAGATATACCGCAGAACAAATGTGGCGAAGTCAGCTTGACTTATATCTACGGAATAGGTCGTTCAAGCGCAAAGAAAATTCTCGCAGAGGCAGGCATTGACCCAAGCATCAAGGTAGAGAATTGGACGGATGACCAAGCAGCTAAAGTCCGTGAGATCATCGGTGCTAAATTCAAAGTAGAAGGTGATCTTCGTTCGGAAACACAATTGAACATCAAGCGTTTGATGGATATCGGTTGTTATCGTGGTGTACGTCACCGTATCGGTCTTCCCGTTCGCGGTCAGTCCACTAAGAACAACGCCCGCACGCGCAAGGGTCGTAAGAAAACTGTTGCAAACAAGAAGAAAGCAACGAAGTAATGTAGTTGCCTTAATCGTGCCCCTTAGGGCTAAGACGAAAGCAACAATTGTAAACAACCTAATTAAAATTCATCAAACATTATGGCAAAGAAAGCTATTGCAGCTAAGAAGCGCGTAGTGAAGATCGATGGCGTCGGCCAACTTCACGTGATGTCTTCTTTCAACAATGTTATCGTTACTGTTGCTAACGGTGATGGCCAAGTTATCAGCTGGTCTTCGGCTGGTAAGCAGGGCTTCCGTGGCAGCAAGAAAAATACTCCGTACGCAGCACAAATGGCAGCAGCAGATTGCTGCAAGGTTGCATTCGACCTCGGTCTGCGTAAAGTTAAAGCATACGTTAAGGGTCCCGGACAAGGACGTGAATCGGCTATCCGTGCCTGTGTCGCAGCAGGTATTGACGTAACGGAAATCGTAGATGTTACTCCGATGCCGCACAACGGTTGTCGTCCTCCGAAACGTCGTCGCGTATAATAAACATGTATAAACCTTTAACGTAAAACAATTATGGCAAGATATATTGGCCCAAAATCTCGCATCGCACGCCGCTTCGGCGAGCCGATCTTTGGCGAGGACAAGGTGCTTGCAAAACGTCCGTACGCACCCGGACAACACGGCGTCAACCGTCGTAAGAAAAACTCTGAGTATGGTACCCAGCTCGCTGAGAAGCAGAAAGCTAAATACACCTATGGTGTTCTCGAGCGTCAGTTCCGCCTCCTCTTCGCAAAGGCTGCACGTACCAAAGGTATTACCGGTGAGATCCTCATCCAACTGCTTGAGTGCCGTCTCGACAACATCGTGTATCGTCTCGGTATGGCTCCGACGCGTGCTGCTGCACGTCAGCTCGTTAGCCACCGTCACATCACTGTTGACGGCAAGGTAGTGAATATCCCTTCCTACGAGGTTAAACCTGGTCAGGTAGTGGCTGTTCGCGAGAAAGCTAAATCGCTTGAGGTTATCAATGAATCGCTCCAGGGCTTCAACCATGCTAAGTATGGCTGGCTCCAGTGGAACGAGGCTGAGAAAGCCGGCAAGCTGCTCAATGTTCCTGCTCGTGCTGAGATTCCGGAGAACATTAAGGAGCAATTAATCGTTGAGTTGTACTCTAAATAATAATTAAATTCATGGCAATATTAAATTTCATCAAACCTGACAAGGTGATAATGTTGGATTCGAGTGCGAACAAAGGTATCTTTGAGTTTCGCCCACTCGAGCCGGGGTACGGAATTACGATAGGCAATGCCATCCGTCGTGTGCTGCTCGGCAGCCTCGAGGGATATGCTATCTGCTCTGTCAAGATCAGTGGTATTGATCATGAATTTGCTACCATCCCCGGTGTAATCACTGACGTTACCAACCTTATCCTCAACCTCAAGCAAGTACGCCTCATCCGTAAGGAAGGTATCGAAGAGGAGAGTGAGACCGTTAAGCTCCATGTGAAGAAGCAGAAAACCTTCATCGCTGGTGAGTTCAACACCGTTCTCCAGAACTTCGAAGTGCTCAATCCTGACCTGCGCCTGGCAGAGATGGATGACAGCGCTGACTTCGAGATTGAGATCTCCATCAACAAGGGACGCGGATACGTTCCGGGTGATGAGAATCGCAAGAAGAACGATCCAATCGGAACGCTCGCTATCGATTCTATCTATACCCCGATCCGCAACGTCATGATTTCGGTTGACCAGTATCGTGTCGAGCAACGTACCGACTACGAGAAACTCACCCTTGAGATTACCACGGACGGCTCTATCGCACCGCAACAGGCGCTGACTGAAGCCGCTAAGATCCTCATCTATCATTTCATGCTTTTCTCCGACGAGCGTATCGTGCTCGAAGAGGAGACCAAGAAGAACAGCAACGCCCTCGACGAGGAAATCCTCCGTATGCGTCAGCTCCTCAACCAGAAGCTGCAGGATATGGACCTCTCCGTACGTGCGCTTAACTGCTTGAAGCAGGCTGAGGTAGAGACTCTTGGCGAACTCGTGAAGTACCATCGCGCTGACCTCCTCAAGTTCCGTAACTTCGGTAAGAAGTCGCTTACAGAGCTCGACGAGCTGCTCGAGCGCAACGGCTTGGCCTTCGGTATGGACATCTCACGTTACCACGTGAATGACTAATGTTTAATTATTAAAAAGTACAATTATTATGAGACATAATAAGAAATTCAATCACCTTAGCCGTAAAGCCAACCATCGCGCTGCTATGCTCAGTAATATGGCTTGCTCGCTGATTATGCACAAGCGTATCAGCACTACGCTCGCTAAGGCTAAAGCGCTCCGTATCTATGTGGAGCCCATCCTCACGCGTGCCAAAGAGGATAACATGAATAACCGCCGTCTGGCTTTTAGCCTGCTCAAGCAGAAAGAGGTCGTTACCGAACTCTTCCAGAACGTAGGCGAGAAGATCGCTAACCGTCCGGGTGGTTACACACGTATCCTTCGCACCGGCTTCCGTCTGGGTGACGCTGCTGAGATGTGTATCATCGAGCTCGTGGACTACAACGAGAATATGCTTAGCCAGACCAAGAAGGCTGCTAAGAAAGCTACCCGCCGTGCCGGCAAGAAAGCCGTTAAGGAAGAGGTTGCTGAAGTGGTAGCAGAGGCTGAAGCTGCTCCTGCAGCCGAGGCTCCCGCAGCAGAGGCAGAGGCTTAAATTAAGAACATAAACATAGATAAACACTGGTTATTGATTTTAGTACTGCGTACTTTTGAATCTTTGTTCCGCTAATTTACCTCCGAATACATTCGATGTAAATTATCAAAACAAATCTTTCAATTCTACGAATTAAAATCAATAATCAGCCATAAACAGAAATAAAACATGTCCTCTGATAGCTGAATGCTTTTGGCTGACTGCGAAATTTTTATCTATGTTTATTTTCTAAAACACAAGTAATTATGTTTTTGGATGCAACTAAACATAACGAAAACGTTACAGATCTCGCCAACTGCAAGGTTGGCGAATCTGTTTCCGTTTCCGGCATGATCCATAACGTCCGCGTCACCAAGTGGGGTGGGTTCATCGTTTTGCGCAAGTCGCGTGGTTTGTTGCAGGCTGTTGTCTCCAACGAGACCTCTAAGTTCTTCGACGAGAAGGGCGCAGAGATCGCCATGAACGATTTGTGCCGCGAGATGGCCATCACCATTACCGGTACGGTCAACGAGGCGAAGATCAAGGACCCGGCAGCGTTCTACAACACCATCGAGATTGCGGTGGCGGAAGTACGCGTGCTGAGCCGTCCTACGACTGCCGAAGTGGTGGATATGAACGCCCTTAAGTTCGGTGACGAAGAGACATTGCTGCGCTATAAGTTCGATAACCGTCAGGTCACCCTCCGCAACCCGCGTGACATGGCTATCCTGAAGGTACAATCGACTATCGCACGTGCCTTCGGCGAGTTCCTCAGCGCCAACGGCTTCACCCAGATCTTCACCCCGAAGATCGTGAGCGAAGGAGCCGAAGGAGGCGCTAACGTCTTCCGCATGGATTATTTCGGCAAGCAGGTCTATCTCGCGCAGAGCCCGCAGTTCTACAAACAGATCGGCGTCGGCGTCTATGAGCGCGTCTTTGAGATTGCGCCTGCGTACCGCGCAGAGAAACATGCCACCTCCCGCCACCTCAACGAGTATATCTCCCTCGATGTCGAGATGGGCTTCATCAAAGGTCAGGAGGATGTCATGACCCTCGAGGCTGCGCTGCTTCGTCATATTATCGCGACCGTTGAGAAAGACTGTGCACATGAGCTTAATCTGCTCAATGCCACCAACCCCGTGCTGCCCGAGCAGGTACCTGCTTGGAAACTCAGCGAAGTGCATGAGATCCTTTGGGAGAATCACCTCTGCGAGGCAGACCACCGCGGCGAGGATGACCTCGCGCCGGAAGAGGAACGTGCTATCTGCAAATATGCATATGACAAATACGGAAGTGATTTCGTCTTTGTCACCCATTTCCCGAGCGAGCACCGCGCTTTCTATGCGATGGACGACCCTGATGACCCGTCTCTGACGCTCAGCTTCGACCTCCTCATGCGTGGTCTGGAGATCACCTCCGGTGGCCAGCGTATCCATAAGGAAGCCGACTATCGCGAGAAGATGATCCGTCGTGGCATGAACCCGGATGCTTTCCGTTTCTACCTCGATACGTTCCGCAACGGCATGCCTCCTCACGGTGGCTTCGCCATCGGCTTGGAGCGTATCACGGCTTGCTTCCTCGGTATCGCCAACGTCAAGGAATGCTCGATGTTCCCGCGCGATATAAACCGAGTAGCTCCCTAGGTGTCCCGTTGACGGGGAAACCGTAACACGGGAAGGGGCTTCCCTAAATTACGCCATCCTTGCGGGTGGCGTTTTTTGTTTGGTTTTGGCATATTTTTTGTGAAATTCGCATTAAAAACTTGCGCATGTCAAAAAAATGTCGTACCTTTGCAGCGCTTTTTATATGCGCTGGTGCGTACATGTATATACACGAGCGAGTGAAATGATTGCGAATAATTAATAAAAACGATATGATGAGAAAATCATTTTTAACATTATCCATCCTCCTTCTCGGGCTGTTTGTCGGTGCCAATACGGCGAGTGCTATTAATGTCTCCGGCATGACTCCGGAAGAGGCGGAGACATTGGGCTTCTGGGCTCGTCTGACGGCTAAACCGGCTGCTACCACGACCGGTAGCGGTAAGGTGGTAGTGCTCGACGGCGATGACTATTCCACTCCGTTGGATGAGGCGTATCAGTCCGTTTCCAGCAGTCGTGATGGCTGGAGCGATATCTTCCTGATGTCCAGCCTCATTGATTCGGATGTTCCTTTCCGTGTGTGGGCTAAACCGGATGCCGGTTCGTATTTCACGGGCTGGTCGTTTACGGATGGCTATACCGATCTGGGAACAGAGAAGAGTCTTTCTACGAAAGCCACTCCTTCATCTACGAAGAGCCATGCCAACGTGCGTGAGCATTTTATCTATGCGGCTTTTGAGAAGATTAAACTGGTCTCCTACAATTTCGTGAGTGGCAGCAATACGACGGCTGATGACGGAGCCGGTAACTGGACCTGTACGCAGACTGTTAAATTCCGTGCCGAAACGCCGGGTATTGAAGGTTTGAGCAGCATAGATGATGTCATCCATTTTAAACGTCCGGTTATCACTCGTAAGGACGGTACGACCGGCACATGGGCTATCGCAGATGCCGAGTGGATAGCTATGGGCGCAGGCCAGAATTTCACGGCTTATGGCCAATATGCGGAACTGACGGTTCCTGTTACGTTTACGGCTCCGAATGGTGATCCGGGCGAGTACGGTGCTACCTTGACGCTGGAGACTTATGCCGGCGTGAAGATGACGGTTTATCTCTATGCCCGTACGTCGGGAGGCAGCGCTGAAGCTGTTCGTTACAATAAGTCCAAGGTGCTGCAGGAGAGCGGCAGCCTTGCTACATTGTTGACGAATGCAGCGGCCGGCGATATCATCAAACTGAATGCTGATTATAGCGAATACATTAATATTGACAAGGATATAACGTTCGACCTCAACGGTTATACGCTGAGCAATACGCTGACTGTAGGCGGCGGCAATGTGACGCTGGCTTATAGCCCGTATGGCGGTTCGGCGAATGCGCTGACTATTACCGGCGGTAAGGCTGTCCTCAATGGCGGTACCGTCGGAATATTGACCGTTAGCTCCGGTGCGGAGGCTGAATTGAATGGTGCGACCATCAATGGTCCAATCAACTCGAGTGGTACGTTGACTACGACCGATGGTGTTGTGAATGGTCCTTTGAGTTCGGTAGGTACACTGACGCTCAATGGCGGTACGTTTACGAATGCCAGCGGCGTGGCAGTCACGGTTAACGGCGGTACGGCTACTATCCAACGCGGTACGATTAATGGTCTGACCTATGGTGTAGAGGCAATAGATGGTACGACGACTATTGAGAAACTGGCTGTTGTTCGCGGCGGTACGAAAGCGCTATATGGCAACGGTGGATCGCTGACCGTTAACAATGGTAAGTTTACCAATCCATCCGAACTGATAGCAGGAACAGTAACTTTCAATGCAGGTTTCTTCCAATCGGCTACTGGTCCTACTGCGTTCGAGAAACAAGTATGGCGCAACATGGCCGGTCCGGAGTTCCGCGAGGGATATGAGTTCTTCGTTGGTGACCAGGATGCGGCGCAGGTATCGAATGTCAGCGTCTGCCGTATCGGACAGACGTCGTATTCGTCGCTGGAAGATGCATTGGCTTATGCCAACAACTCCGGTAAGCAGGTAATTATTATCATGGAGAATGACTATACGCTCAAGGCCGGCTACTATACGCTTCCTGCTAACGCCACGCTTATCGTGCCGATGTCGAATGAACAATCTACAGCGAATCCGCTTGTTCCGCGTCAGACAGGCTCCATCCCGGCGCTTAACTCGTTCCGCAAGCTGATTCTGGCGAAAGATGTCAATTTTGAGGTGGCCGGTACGATTGAGCTGACCTGTATGCAGCATGGTTCAGGTGAGTCGATGGGTGTTCCGGGCGGTAACTATGGTCATCTGATAATGAAGCCGGGCAGCCATATGACGATTAACAACGGCGGTGAACTGCGCGCATGGGGATTTGTGACGGGTGACGGTTCGAAAAACGCTGAGGGTACCTACCTCTCGGGTGAGATTGATACCCGTCGTGGCGGAACCGTCCGTGAGATGTTCCAAATGGGCGATTGGAAAGGTGGCGATAAATCATTTACGATTGCAATGGAGATGCCTGATCCATCTATGCCTAATTGGCGTGATATGACGCACCTCTTCCCGGTATATATGTATTTTATCCAGAATGTGGAATCGCCGGTTAAGTATCATCCGGGTTCGTCCTTGATTTGTGCTACTTCGGTCAATGTATCCGGTAGTATCAACGCTTTCGCCAACGATATCAAGGTGGTCGGTAAAGAAGGTGAAGCCGCTATGTTCTTGATGGACGAGATGGCCGATGCGGAGAATACATGGGTGCGCAAGTGGTACGATGCCGCTAAGGACCAGCAGGTATATGAGGTGAATAGTGGTGCCAAACTGGGTTCTCTGGTGATTGACTTGGGTGAGGTTCCCGGCGGTCTGTTTGGCGGTAGCGGAACGTTGAATCTTCAATTGGATTCGCGTAAGTTCGTGCTTCCGTTGACCAGCAACTTCAAGATTCACTTGCTTTCCGGTCATATGGAGTTTACCCAGAGCACTTCCTGCCTACCGGGCATGGAGGTTGAAGTGGATAAAGAGGCGGAAATCAGTATTGTTCGCAATGAAGATCCTTCTGTACAATCCGGTGCGCTCTATTTCTACGATGCAGACCAGTGGAGCTTTATGAATATGGGCTCGGGTGGCTATGTCGGCAATAGTGGTAAGTATGGTGCTATTGTGCGCTATTCGCCTACATGGGACATCGCTCCGGATAAGTCGGTTACTAAGCCGAACGTGCGCGACGTCAGTTCACCGGCTGCTATCGGTGATGCTAAGTTGATTGTACATGGTACGTTCCGCTCAGCAGACGGATGCTCTGTTTATA
>JAFWAK010000008.1 GCA_017507715.1 Paludibacteraceae bacterium
AATAAATGTCCGAAATGCGGCGGCCAGGGTGTAGTCCGCGAAGAGGATGTGATAACTGTTACCATTCCTGCCGGTGTCTCCGGAGGTATGCAACTCACCGTTCCTGGCAAGGGTAATGCCGCGCCGCGAGGTGGCGTGCCGGGAGACCTGCTCGTCATGATCGAGGAAGAGGAGCACAAGGACTTCATCCGTCAGGATAGCGACCTTATCTATAACCTCTTGCTCGATATGCCGACAGCCGTGCTCGGTGGACAAGTGCAGATACCAACCCTCACAGGCAATGTGAAGATCACCATCACGCCGGGAACGCAACCCGGTAAGGTGCTGCGCATGCGAGGAAAAGGGCTGCCGCGTATTGATCAGTACGGACGCCGATATGGCGATGGAGACTTGCTCATTAATGTAGGTGTTTATATCCCCGAGAAGCTGAGCAAAGACGAGCGAAAACTCATCGAGCAGTTGCTAAACAGCCCGAATATAGCGCCGGCTTCGGCCGATAAGAAGAATTTCTTCAAAAACCTCTTTGGCTGTTAATGAAACGATTAAAGGTGATAGGTTATGGGTTATGGGTGATGGTTTTACTTTCACCTCTCACCGCTCACCTTTCACCTTTACATGCCGAGACACCTTGCTCGCCTGCTTACTTCGGTCCGAACGCATTACCGATTATCGATATGTCGGACGGTCTGACTTATAACCATTTGCGCCTTGAAGTGGCTGCGGATGGTTATTTTGGCTTTAATAACAACCGCACAGCAGATATCATTGCGCGCGTGCACGTACCTCTTTTTACGCGTTGGGCGAACCTTAGCCTGTGGATGCCAATTTACGAATGGTATGATCAGTTTGACGGGAAGGGTAGCGGCGCAGGAGATGTCTATATCTCTACGGATGTGCAAGTGTTGCATAATGACTGGTTCAAGACCGATAAAGCCAAATATATCCCGCAGATGACCGTTCGCTTGGGTATGAAGACCGCCAGTGGCGGTCAGTACGAGAGGCTGCGTCATTATGATTGTCCGGGTTATTTCTTTGACCTTGCAATAGGCCAGTCGATACCCGTTAAACAAGTCACACTCCGCTTCGTGGGTTCAGTCGGATTCCTATGCTGGCAAACCAATACTGCCCAACAGAACGACGCAGTCATGTATGGTCTCCAAGCGCAACTCAAGCACGAATATGTCTCTTTGACTGCCACATGGGGCGGGTATGTCGGTTGGCAGAAAAACGGCGATCGCCCGATGAGTGTCAAGGCGCGTATTGCCGGGCACATCAAAGGTTTCGAACCGTACGTACAATACCAATACGGCATTCAGGACTACCCCTTCCATCAAGTCCGCGTAGGCCTCGTCTATAATCTCGATATCTTAAAGAAATGACACAATTCCTACTCATATTAGCCGTCGGCTTCTGGACACGCTTTGCGAAAGAACCACAAGAGCGACCGATTGACTCCGCTTTCGTGGTCAAACAGGAAGCAAAACTGAACCAACCCGTGCAGCTCCTCTACGACGTGGATTTCACGACTTATTTCGATAATCGCGAATATAGAGCGCCGTACCAGATTCCGCAGACCATCCTCAATTTCCGTCTCAGTCCGCAGATAGGTGTGCGTATCTTGGATCGGGTAGGAGGTACACATGAACTTGTGGCAGGTGTCAGTTATACCCAGCGTTTGGGCGGCAACTGGCGGGACGTGCAGTTCAATCCTATCGCGTATTATCATTTCAACTATCGCGGTTTTGACCTCGGTATGGGTGCCATTCCTTATATGCGCCGTATCATGCCTATACCCGAATGGCTGATGTATGACAGCCTGACATACATGCATCCGAATATTCAGGGTGCGTTACTCCAATACAGCGACGAACGCGGATTCGTAGAATTCATGTGCGATTGGCGCGGTGCACAGACGGTCGAGCGGCGCGAGATGTTCCGACTGCTCGTCAACGGTCAATACCAATACAAAGCTTTGCAGGTGGGCGGACTGGCTCATATGAATCACAAGGCCTCTTTTGCGGCGCCGAACCATGAGTACGTCATGGATGATATTCATGCCAATGCCTTTATCGGTGCAGACCTGACCAAATACACTCCCTTCGACTCGCTTTCTATCCGCGCAGGATACATCTTCGGCTGGCAGCGCGACCGAGAAGTCGACCAGAGTTTCCTCAACCATGGCTTGATAATTGAACTCTATGCCAATTGGTGGTTTTTGGGCCTCAAGAATACTTTCTATTATGGCGATAACTTGCAGCCGCTGCGGCCACGGAATGAGTTCATCTGCTTAGGTGACCCGTTCTATCAGTCACGCATATACAACCGCACCGATATCTTCGCATATCTGTATCGGAGCAGTTTTGTCAATTTCTATTTCTCGTGGAATATGCACTACGACGGCAATAGCCTGCAGCATCAGCAGCAGATGATTGTTCGCTTCCGACTCGAACCGCTCATGCGGGAATTGGCTGGTCGCAAGCAACCGTACCTTCGCGGCTTATTTGATAAATAAACACCATCCCGACAGCCCAGAGAATAATGCCGTCGAACATGCCGAACATACAGTCGGTGAACATGTTGAGTGTGTAAAGCACAATAAACACGATGGCAGCGAACCGCCCCTTCCCTTGTGCACAGAATGGGATAGACAACCATGCTAATAGGAAGAGTAGCAAGCCCGGCAGACCTATTTCCATCAGTTCCTCTAAATACTGATTATGAGCGTGATAGTGCTTGAGCGTGTAGTATTCAAAACCTTTCTCGTCGTAATGCGAAATCAGATAATTGGTACTCTGTCCTGCGCCTAATCCGTACGCTATATAATCACTCGGATTTTGTAAGGCGCATCCCCATATGTTAAAACGTACGTCGTGTTCGTAACTTACCTCGCGCATCTCTGTCACAGCGCGTATATCAAATCCCTGCATTCTCGGATGGAATTTCAAAACGGCCCCGCCGATAATTACGCCTAATAGTATAATTCCCAATCCGTAACGGATACGGTAGCATTGTGGCATCGCGTATATAATAAGGACAGCGGCAAGCGCCATGATGGTGATGATTGATTGTCTTGAACCGGTAAGCGGTATAGTGGCCAGCATGACAAGTATCATAACAACCTGCAACCACCTCTTCTCTTTCCAAAGGAATAGTGCCGCCACGGCGCCAAAGATCTCTATGCTGCAAAGGAAAAGACGGTGTTTCAGAACGGAGACATTGTTGATGAAGAAAGAATTCCAGTTCCGTACACCGTAATTCCAATCGGCTACCCATTGAAGTTGGTCGATGATTTCACGGTGGTGATAGAGTATCGTCATTGCAATCAAGTAGAATGGAATAGCTGCTATACAACTAATGGTAAGCGCTTTGCCTAATTGCCGCCAGTCATATAACTCATTCACGCCCCAAATGCCGACAGGGACGATAAGCCCGAATGTCAGATACCGCTCCATTTGCCAAGACCAGGCCGCTTGATCTGCAGACCAAAAACCGGACACAATCTTCCATACATACCAAAGCCCGAACAAAATAAATGGTATAGCCATCTTATTCTCTCTTAGACTCAACGGTTTACGCAGCCATCGGCCTTCCAATACCCAACTTACCAACCAAAGCACGGTGGCGTAACGCAGAAAAATCTGCGGAAAAGGCAATAAGACAACTACAGCCCAGAAAAGCCAATAGTTGATACGTTCGGCTATTTCGCTATATTTGTTCATAACCTTCTTTGAGACATTGCAAACCCGACGGACCGATGCGTTCCAAGCGTTTGAAAGGATACCCGTGTACGTGTCTCCGCCATCGTATACGGTTCAGATCAATCACTTCGATATGACTGGCGTCGTCGTTGAATAATATGTTTCCTTGTGAGTAATCAGGGTGCCAGATACCGCGTCGGTGCAGTTCTGCCGTAAATCGTCCGATAGCCCGCAGTATTTGTTCACGGTTCGGGAAATCAGGATTCTCTATTAATTCAATAAACGTGTGCTTGCATTCGGATTGTTTGCAAGCGTACCAACTCTCGCGCAGCACTCCGCAGATACGTATTTCACGATAGGCAATAGGTGCAGGTGTCAACCCTTCCATCCGCAGCGCATATTCATAACTGCGCCGCGCCTTACTCTTGCCGAACCAACCGTACCAAATGCCGCGCCATAACGAAGGTGTCCTGAACTGCTTGACCACCACGCCTTGCGTCACACGCAATATGTTCCGCCGTGCATCAATCACTTCGCCTTCGGTCCAGCGGTCAAAATCGCCCACTTGCTTCACGGAGCGGAACCAATTAAGGAACCGACTCCAACTGCGGTGATAGTGTAACGGCCCGCCCAAATATTTCTCCATATAGGCTGGATGCAGTCGGTTCACAGCATCGACAATGATGCGTTTCTGTGATTTGGCTTTGCTGCGTCGGGAAACCGGCAATACGCGGTAATACAGACCTATCTCATCTAACCGCACATACGTGCCGCCTAACTCCATCAGACCGATCCAGAAACACCAGTCTTCCCGATAGATCTCCTCTTCGCAGAACCCGCCTGTCTGTAACCAGTCAACTTTGCGGAAAAGTGAAGAGATGGGAATCATGTTCTTGCGTGCCAACAATGCGTGACTGAACGGTGGTAGTTTCCATTCGCCTTGACGGACTCCGAAAAACTCTGCCCGGCAGCCTACAACCCGCACTCCCTCTTGCATCGCCGCTACGGCATGTTCTATATATGTCTGTCCTATCTTGTCATCCGCATCTACCGGCAATATATATTCGCCTTTCGCTTTGTGAATGGCATGATTGCGCGCTACACTCACACCGGCATTCTCTTGATGCAGTACTCGTACCTCAGGATGCATCTTCGCATACGTCTGTACTACGCTGAGACTGTCGTCTTTACTGCCGTCATCCACTACCACTACTTCCAGCGGCCGATAGGTTGACGCCAATACGCTATCCAACGCTTCCGTGACATACGCGGATGCATTGTATAAAGGCACTATGACGGATACCAACGGTTTCATATCTTATCGCGGTGTTGGGTCAGTTTTCGCCAGTAATAGAGCAGCGGATTCGTGTATTTGAGTTGTTTCCACGGCCTACTGCTATGCGGCTTGTGCAATACCGGATTGCTTACTTGCAACACATTCTCAAAGCCCATCTTCACCGACATATGACTGATATGCACGTCGTACCAATTCTTGGTGGGGTCTAATTGCTCAAAACTATACGCCTTCAAAAAAGCCTTCGTCAATAATGTGCAGCAAAACGAGAAACGTTTCTTACACACCCCATCCGTCTTTATCTTCTGTGCGTACTCGTACGGGAAATTGACCTTTCCTTCCTCATTCACCGTTACCGCTGCTACCATACCTGTAGTAGGTTTTACAGCCTCTTGTAGCCGTTCGATAGTATCCTGTCGGACAATAACGTCACTCTCCACGATTACCAAATGATTAGCGTTCGCTATACATGCTTTCTGTGCCTCGTTGAGCACCCAGCGGTAGTTAGGCGACGGATGGTCCACATGTTCGCGAATGTGCACTACTGCAATACCTAATTCCTCATGTAACGCATCCAGACGCGCCGCATTCTCTTCTGTCGAATAATCGTCATATACCGTCAAGGTGTGATCACTCGCTACTATTGCACGAATAGCCTGCTCTGCCGTTTCGAGCGAGTCCTTGACAGGCATGATAATATGTATCTTATCTTGCATAAATTACCAATTACAAATCAATCCGTTCTTGCGGATAGTGATCATTCCACCTATTTGATTGCCCCACTGGCTGCCAAAATCTGCTGCCAGACGGAAACCGAAATCTAAACCCCATGCTTGTTCTACATGCTTGTTTACTTCCAGCAACAACGCCGTGTTATCACTCAGCACCTCACGCGAAGTGACGTCATTCCCGTAGCTGCGGGCATAAGACGCCTTGATGCGATACCTAAACCCGTATATGTCACCTCGAACGCCAATGTGGTGCACTCGAACTCTACTGTTTAACGTATGAACCGTTCCGTCTTCATTATATAGCGGCGACGTGATGAACGGCGTACCCATTGACCGATAGAAATAATTCCAACCATTCTGATACACGTGATTTTGGTAGTATCCGTCATTACCTGCGTAGCATAATCCGTCTCGGTCGTGCCAAGGACCGCTTTGGTCCGTGGTGTTTAGAAACTCGTATGTCACACCTTGTATAAACGGCCATCGCGTCTGTTTCATACATATACCCCATAGACCGTCCGCGATGTTCTGCCCGTTACCGATGAAGGCGAAGTTATCTTCAAAAACATTCTGCCAGTACGCACTCACTTCCCATCCTTTACCTTTACCGGTCAGCATTAATTGCTGACTGCCTACATGGTTGCCTTGTGCGTTCGCCTTGTCGTTATACATACTCCCGCCGGCACGAGCCAGAAACGCATTCGTGTAGGCGGTCCAATCATTGCCTAAATCACCATAAACAGGACTGTAACCTCCCCATTGGGCGGCGTGATGAAACTCATAGCTGATATTCACCGGTAACCGGCCACCTACGCGCAGCGCCGCAAACTTATGATGCACAAATGCATCGCGTACATACACATTGTCCGGCAACCATGCATGTGTCAGTCCGCCTTTGATTTCCAGGTACCCGAATAGACCTGGAAACGCTACATATCGGTCGATACCCACTGTGATATGAGGTAGTGGATGACTGTTTCCCGAGAAAATCAGACTTCCCATACTCAACAGCGAGTCCTGCGTCTCGTAAATCATCGGCTTGATGCCCGCCGTGATATCAAAGATAAACAACCGCACATGGGCATACAACTGGTTAAAATAACCCGTTCCTGTCTTTGGATATTCCGCTCTACCGGTCAACTGCACCCCGAAATCATAATCCCACCAGCGAGCGTCATGCACCGCCTCTTTATAGATACCGGCAGTCAGATTACCACTGTACGGACTGCTACTCACATCGCCATTCGTATTGCTTATTAACCAGAATGGCGCATATTTGCCACTCGACGCCACAGCGTGAATGCCCATCGTCCATCGCAACGTGTCTTGACCTGCCGGTACACTGTCTTGAAGACCGGTCGGCCACCATTTCCAACTTAACTCGCGGGCTCCGACACACGCGCTAAGCAGCAGTCCTATGAGCAGCAACTTATTCTTCAAACCAGTATAGTTTATCGTTAATCTGCCAATCGGATGTCTCACCCAAACCGATATACACACGCTTGCCTATCGTGAAACACACATGATTTATCAGTCCCTCAGGCAGTACGGCTACATATGTCCAATGGTCCGTCTGCGGGGCGTAACGCCGAATGTCGGCTAATACTTCACCTGTTGTGTTCACGCCGCCGTAATGTGTTCCGCCGGTAACGTATATATATTGTTCTGTTGCTGCAGAAGCGGCTAACGTTCGTGTCTTACCGGGAACCGGCGTCCGTTCGTGCCAATGCTTGCCATCAAACTCTGCCCACCAATCTAGGCTGAACCGATAGAAACCTGTTCCCATGAAATGTCGGCCGTTACATGTGCAACCCGTCCCGCCGAACGAACGTAACGGATAC
Organism: Paludibacteraceae bacterium; assembly: GCA_017507715.1. Taxonomy (GTDB): domain Bacteria; phylum Bacteroidota; class Bacteroidia; order Bacteroidales; family Paludibacteraceae; genus Colicola. Next base: position 7,565 of record JAFWAK010000008.1, read on the forward strand.
TCGTGCATGCCCACTTCTACATCTATACTGTCCCATTGGTCTTTCTCTATGTTGTAGCGGAACATATCGCGTCGATAGTTCCAGCAGAACCCGTAGCCCACATATAACTCGCCATCACCCACAAAGGCCGTAGCGTCATCTGTGTAACTGTTCGGATAATCTGCCAGACGTTTCCAACTACCCGGAGTGCCCGGCGTATATTCCCACCAGTCACGCAAATAGGTGCTGTCCTGCTTGTACTTGCCGTTAAAGCCCAAACCCAGATACACCTTACCTTGATGCACACAAGCCGTCGCATTCACGCGTGGCAACATGGGCGCTTCGCCGATACTGTCCCAACTGTCGGTGCTTGCATCATATTTCCAAAGATCATTCAGTCGCGTCGAGTCCGTTCCGCTTCTGCCGCCGAACACGTAGGCTTGTCCATTTACCACAAAACACGTAGCGCTCGCCCGTGCAGATGGCATTGCCGCACATGCATGCAATCTCACATCCATCTCCGGTTTGTCTGCGTTACATGCAGCCAACAACAGGCATAATCCTATGAAAAACTTATTTCTCAACGGTCAGTTCGTTATTGACCATGCGGTGAATATACTGCTGGATAAAGGCCTTCAGATAGTCCGTCATCGGCTCAATGCGTTCCGGCTCGATATTGTTCTTCAGGTTCGTACGTACGTATCGGTCGCTGCGGTAGTCATATACACCGGTCACGTTCTCGCCGTCGAACTGCACCAACAGGCTGTCAGAGAAAATCTGATAGACCGGGGCGTTGTAGCATACGGCGTACGGATGTTTCTTCGGCCGTGTCAGCACGTTCTCGCCAAAGGCGAAATACGGTTCGTCATAACCTAACCATGCCATGACGGATGGCATGATATCCGTCTGACTGACTACCTCAGCACGCTTCTCCGGCGTTAACTGCGGATGGTAGAAAGCAATCGGAATCTCGTAAAGGCCGCGCGAATTAGTGTATTCAGGCAGAATCAACTCATTCGTATGATCAGCCATGATCACAAACAGCGTGTGCTCGAACCACGGCTGTTGGCTTACGTTCTCAAAGAACTTGCGCAGCGCGTGGTCTGCATAACCCAGAGGCTCATGAATAGGCAGGTTGCCTTTCGGGAAACTGTCTTTATACTGTGCCGGCACCTTGAACGGATGATGGCTGGAAGCCGTGAAGACCGCAGTCATGAACGGTTCTTGCATCGTGTTCATCGTGTTCGCATAGTACTGCAGGAACGGCTCGTCCCAGATAGCCCATGTGCCGTCGAACTCCGACGGGTTGTTGAACTCATTCATGCCGTAATAGGCGTCAAATCCGGCTGCACGAGAATAAGCCTGGAAACCCATACTGCCATTCGGCGCACCGTGGAAGAAAGCCGTCGTGTAACCCTTGCGACCTAAACGCTCAGCAATTGACGACACCTCATTGGTGGAGTAGGGACTCAGCGTGTAAGGCTCAATCAGCATCGGGATTGAGGACAGCACCGACGGCATTGCATCCACACTCTTGCGACCCGACGCGTACGAGTAATCGAATGTCACGCATTGTGTCAGCAGCGAGTCTAAGAACGGTGTGTAACCCGTATAACCCGCTATGTCATGATTGTAGAATCCTACATATTCCTTGCTGCACGATTCCCATATAATCACTACCACATTGTCGGTGCGTAGCTGTTCGCCTTCTGCCGGATGAATCGGGCTCATATGGCTCTCCAACTCCTCGGCCGGGAAATAGTGGCGTTCTACGTATGTCGTGTTCTCAATCGTCTTCATCAGCGAGAATGGTGTGTTGAGCACCAAGGCACTCTCACGCGGAGCGTTGGTGTATTGCAGCGCGTTGCTCAGCGTGATGGGACGCGTGTAACGACCGAAACCGCCACGAATACCGATCACGCAGAAATAGATACTTACCACAAACAGCACAACTTCCAACGGATAATAAACCGCAGCTTTCATGCGCGGCAAACTCCAACTTTTACGTGTCAGCCAGAAGAAAGCCGTCAGCAGCAACAGCAGGAATACTACGGCATACCAGTATTCGATAACGCCGTTGGCAATAACGGTGCCCATATTGTCGTCATTCGACACCTCGGTGAAGAACGCGCATGTCGTACGACGGTCTACAAAACGGATATACACGCTGTCCGCATTATTGAAAATAATGCCTAACGCATTCGGGATCCAGAATAACCACAACAGCACTTTCTGATATACTTTGTTCTCGCGCCATGCCACCGGAAACGGCAATAAAGCCCCGATGATATAGACCGAACTCATATAGAGAATAGCCGTCAGGTCAAACCGCATGCCGCCTAATAGAATCTCTATCAAGTGCGGCGTGTCGATATTCGGAAAGATGACGCGGTCCATGTAATAGCAGAATATGCGGGATAGCGTATAAATCACCATCACCATCAATAAATTACATGCAACAACCGTCAGCGGATGTTTCCAGATTGTCTGTATCTTATTCATTGCTCTCAACTTTACTCTTCTTCTTCAATTCAAAGTCGCGACCCAGATAGTTCTGTCTCACTACCGGATTGGCCGCCAACTCTTCCGGCGTACCGTGGAATAATATCTTTCCTTCAAACAGCAAGTACGCGCGGTCGGTAATCATCAGCGTCTCATCCACGTTGTGGTCGGTAATCAGAATACCGATGTTCTTGTCTTTCAGTCGCCAAACGACATCTTGAATCTCTTGTACGGCAATCGGGTCCACACCGGCGAACGGCTCATCCAGCATCACGAACTTCGGCTCGATAGCCAGACAGCGTGCAATCTCTGTTCTACGACGCTCTCCTCCGCTCAAACGGTCACCTAAGTTCGTCCGCACATGTGCTAAGTTAAACTCCTTGATCAGGCTCTCTAACTTCTGCTCTTGGTATTCCTTGCTGAAATCCGTCAACTCCAGCACTGACCGGATGTTGTCTTCCACGGTCATCTTGCGGAATACGCTTGCTTCCTGCGGAAGATAACCGATACCCATCTTCGCACGCTTGTACATCGGGTATGAAGTGATATCCAAATCATTCAGGAATATCCGTCCGTTATTGGCAGCCACCAGACCCGTTGTCATGTAGAACGTGGTGGTCTTACCGGCACCGTTCGGACCAAGCAAACCCACTATCTCGCCTTGTTCCAGTTCGATAGATACGTCGTCCACTACGGTCCGCTTGCCGTATTTCTTTACCAAATGTTCTGTCCTCAGTTTATCCATATGCTATATGTGTCCTCTCTATGTCCTAGGTATATCGTATCCTCCCTATACCTATAATATACTATGTATATTATCCCGTGAAGTTTAATTTAGGCGATTTCTAACATTACCGGGCAGTGGTCGGAATGTACCGCTTCAGTTAATATTTTGCCATCTTTTAATCTTCCGCGCAGACTCTCACTTACCCACAGATAATCGATGCGCCAGCCTACGTTGCGAGCACGTGCCCCGGCCCTCCAGGACCACCAACTGTATCTCTCTGCACTCTGGTCGAACACACGGAAACTGTCTACTAGTCCGCTTGCCTCCCAGCGGTCCATCCATTCACGCTCTTCAGGCAAGAAACCAGATACACCAATCTGTCGTTCCGGATGATTGATGTCAATCGGCTTGTGGCAGATGTTGTAATCGCCGCAAATCACTATGTTCGGGCGTTCTTTCCGTAACTCATCTACCCATACCAGGAAATCCTCCAGAAACTCCATCTTGAAGTCCTGACGAATGTCACCCGTCGTGCCACTCGGTATATATGCATCCACGATCGTCAGGTCACCGAAATCCACACGCAGCACACGCCCTTCGCGGTCGTACTTCGGATTACCCATTCCTACCACCACTTTATCCGGTTCTTGCTTCGTGAAAATGCACACGCCCGAATAGCCTTTCTTCTCGGCCGAGTGGATATAACTCTTATAACCCAACTCCTGCATGGCCAGTACGTCTATCTGTTCCGGCTGAGCCTTGCTCTCTTGGATGCAGAATACATCCGGATTTTCCGTGGCTAACCAGTCTAACAATCCCTTGTTGATTGCCGACCGGATGCCGTTCAAATTATAACTGATGATTTTCATAGCCTAAAATATCGTAAACTTTACCTCCGCGTACAATAACCACGCGTCCGTTGCGTAGTATTTTCACAGCGGGCTGCTCTTCGATTGTCGTCTCAATCAGCTCCGTCGTGCCGCCGCGATAAACGAAATGAATCTTTCCGTCCGAATCGCGTGTGATATTCGTTACTTCATGTCCTGCCAGTCCTGTCCATTCCGTCGCACCCTTGGGGTACAAATCTGTATCTGCTCCCCATCCGGTGTTGTTCGTCTTGGCTTCCATCATATCTACGCCCATCTGGTCCTTAACATTGTTGACTGAATTATTCGACCATTTGGAATAGTCGTACATGATGCGTGTGATCATCAGTCCTTCTCCCGGCAAGTACTTGTCCCAGCCCTCTTGATTTCGTGCCTCCAGTAGGTAGAACGTCTGGGGATTAGGACTTGTGCCGTTTAGGTTGTGTTGGTCGCCATCGCATACCAGCAATGCTTCTTGCGAATAAATCGGCTGTAAGGTTACGTTCTCCGGCTCTGTCAGAACTCTCGGTGTTAACCAGCCGCAGTAGAAACGCTCATAGGCAGAATAGGCCGGAGGCGTGTTGCCGTCGTTGTTATAACATCCGTAATCCAGAATATCCCAGTCAATGAGCGTGTGAAGACCCTTTGACGGATTATTCGTTTCGTACATATCCGGCAAACCAATAACATGGCTGAACTCATGACAGAATGTGCCGATACCGGTATACGAACCGCCATAGTGGTTGATCTCGTTCGAGCAGGCGTAGTTGTTGATCTGTTTGCCGTCCACCGAGCAGTATTTGCCCCAGTAGTTCAACTTGTAGTTGTGCGGCCAGATGGTGTTAGCTCCACCGCCATCTGCTTCTCCTTCACCGGCATATAGTACGTACACAAAATCTACATAGCCGTCGTTGTCGTTGTCGTAGAGTGTGAAGTCAGCACCGTTCTGGTCGGCCAACTCACAGGCCTCTTTGATCATCGCACCTACGTTCGAATCGCTACCGCTACTGTTGTTTTTTCCGTAGCTCTCAACTTTGCCGCTTACCGTATACGGGCCGACAATGTCAAAAACCGGGTTGTATTGCCCGTAACTCTGATCTTGGAAATATTTTCGCGCGCTTCCGCTTGACGTAATTGTGCCCTCGTAATGATTATCATGATAATCATACGAATAGTCGTACTTGCGGCGATAGTTCGCGCTGTTCATCATGCTGTCAACGGTGTCGCGTGGCGTAACGAACGCTTGGTCCTTGAAATTAACCATGATGATGAGCCCGCGCGGTGCCAGATTCAGGTTCCCTACCATCTTCTGCTGCGCTGCACGACGAGCCTTCGCACGCCTCTCTCCGGCTTGTTGCAAAGCCTGCTTCCGCTCCGCACTCATGATCTCTAATGTCTCTTCGTCCAGCCAGTTGCCATCCGCATCAGTCATGTAATGGAAGTCCTCATTTCCATGCAGATACACCATCTTCTCTGTTCCGTCTGCAGCAGTCATTATCATTCCTCCACGACGTGCCGGAACGGCCATCACTCCTATCGCAATGGCACTCATAATCACTATACCAAATATCTTTTTCATAATCATCATTTTTTAATCCCCTTCTTCTCCAGCCATCGCGTCTCACATCTCTTCCGTTTAGCCGCATCATGAGCC
>JAFWAK010000045.1 GCA_017507715.1 Paludibacteraceae bacterium
CAACTTTTCCATCTTGGCTGTGCCTATTCCGGCGAGTTGCTTTCATACAATAAAATGCTGGGTTTGTTGCAAGATGCCGGTAATGCCACCACTTTGGTTAACTATTTGGAAGTGCTTGGCGAAAGTAAACTGCTCATAGGTTTGCCTAAATATGTGATGGATGCATCCCGTAAGTACCGCACCATTCCGAAACTGCAAGTCTTCAACAATGGGCTACTTACAGCTTTAACGGATGGTGTATCATTCGAAAAAGTGAGTACAGACCCGCAGAAATGGGGACGCTGGGTGGAGTCTGCTGTGGGATGCTATCTGTTAGATAAGGCTGAAGCATTGGAATGCGAGTTGTATTATTGGCGTGAGAACAATGATGAGGTGGATTTCGTGCTTCGTCGTGCAGACAAATTACTGGCTATTGAGGTAAAGAGTGGAAGACGTCAAAACAACACTGGTTTAGGCACGTTCATGCAACACTATCATCCGCAACATTCTTTAGTGGTTGGTGGAAATGCTATGCCTTTGGAAGATTTCTTTATGGGAGATATTGAAAGCTTATTATAAACAAATGAGTCGCATTGATAGCCCCTGTTTAAAAGAGATAACAGAACTATCACCTCACATGAACAGATTAGTTCTCATAGGAAATGGCTTTGATTTACCGCACACGAAATAATATAGCATATGGCAAATAAAGTATCTATACGATTCTACAAAGACAGCAAAGTGAAGTTTTTTCTTTCCCCCTAATAAGGTGCTCGTTTCACTCACGTCTACGTGCTGGCTTGTATAAATGCCATCTTTCTTTTTTCACATCTATCACTTAAATTTTTTATACAAGCTATTCCCCAACTAGCTTGTATAAATTTCATATTCTTCACTTGTTTTCCTTATCTCACTTTTTATACAAGTCCGAGTACTTGCTTGTATAAATTTTGGTCTGTAAACATTCCCTTAATAACTTACTTTTTTATACAAGCCGTCCCAAAACTCCCATCCCCCAACTGGCTTGTATAAATTCATCTCTCTACGCTCCAACATCTCTCTTGCATTTTTTATACAACCCCTCCCACCACTGACTTGTATAAAAAAATACACATATAATTACTCCCTTGTATAAATTTTATCCTCTAAATCCTTGCACACGTCAATTATTTTTATTACTTTTGCGGAAAATTTTGAAGTATGGCCATTAAGACTACAGAACTGATTCGCACCTCACAGAGTTGGGATGGTGCGATGCTGCCGGACTTCCCGCAAGGGCAACCGGAACTGCGCGTGATACGTCTGGACTTTCCCGTCGGTGCCAAGACCGGCTGGCACCACCACACCGTCGTCAACTACGGCATCGTGCAGCAAGGAGACCTGACTATCGTCTGTCAGGACGGTTCGGAGAAGACCTTCCATGAAGGCGAACCCTTAGTCGAAGTCATCGGCACTATCCATCGTGGCGAGAACAGAGGCCGCAAACCGGTGGTCCTCAACATGTTCTACTTCTCTTCGCCCGGGCAGGAGATAACGATCCAGCATCCCGAATTGGAGAGTGCTGCAAGCGAACCTTCCGAAAGCCCGAAGCCAATGCCGAGACCGGTCAGCAAAGCCGAACTGCGTGTGCAGAAACTGCTATTGGTGGTCGGCAGGCAAGCACTTCCGCGGAGACAGATCATCGCTGATTTGGGACTGAGGCAGGACAGTCGTAAGTCTTTCTTGGAGAATTATCTATGGCCGGCACACGACCAGGGATATATCGAGTTCGCATATCCCAACTCGCCGCATAAGCCTGGGCAGGCATACAAACTGACCGCCAAAGGCCTTGAAGTCTATCAGCAATTAAAAATCATGAAATAAGGATTAATTGCTGCTTGCAAAGCCTGCGAGGGGAATTAATAATTAAGAATTAAGAACATTTTTTTGCCAATTTATTTGGTAGATTTATTGACGAGTTTTGTATAAAAATATACAATTATTTGCACAATTCAAAAAAAAGCATTAACTTTGCGGTCGCAAAGTGGGTTTGATGGGATGTATGGTGTATGATGTATGGTGTATGGGAAACAATAAACAACTAAATATTTAATATTATTATGGCAAAAAAGGCTTTGAACAAATGGACAGCGCCGAAGAGCGTGGCTCCTGAGAAGATCATCCAGTTTGGTGAAGGTAACTTCCTCCGCGCATTTGTGGACTGGATCGTTTGGAACATGAACGCAAAGACGAACTTCAACGGTTCGGTAGCAGTCGTTCAGCCGATTGACAAAGGTATGGTAGAGTGGCTGAACGGTCAGGACTGCCTGTATCACGTCAACCTGCAAGGTCGTCTGAAAGGCGAGGCTGTTAACTCGTTGGAGCGCATCGACGTGATCAGTCGTGCGTTGAACCCGTACACGCAGAACTGGGCGTACATGGCCTTGGCAGAGCAGCCGGAGATTCGCTTCGTGATCTCGAATACGACAGAGGCAGGTATCACGTTTGATCCTGCATGTAAGTTCACGGACGCACCGGCAAGTTCGTATCCGGGTAAGTTGGTTCAGCTGCTGTTCCGTCGTTACAAGACCTTCAACGGCGATCCGACGAAAGGTTTGATCTTCATGCCGTGTGAGTTGATCTTCCTGAACGGTCACCATCTGAAAGACTGCATCCGCAAGTATATCGAGTTGTGGAAAGATGATTTCGGTGCAGACTACAAGGGCTTCAAGGAGTGGTTCGAGAAATACAACTATGTTTGCGCAACATTGGTTGACCGTATCGTTCCGGGCTTCCCGCGTAAGGATATCGCTGAGATCCAAGAGAAAGTGGGCTATAATGACAACCTCGTTGTTCAGGCTGAGATCTTCCACCTGTGGGTGATCGAGAAGCCGGAGAACATGAGTATCGCTGAGTTAGAGGCTGAGTTTCCTGCCAACAAAGCCGGTCTGAACGTGCTGATAGCCGAGAGCGAGAAGCCGTACCACGAGCGTAAGGTGACGCTGCTGAACGGTCCGCACACGGTGCTGAGTCCGGTAACGTATCTGAGTGGTGTGAACATCGTTCGCGACGCATGCAACCATGAGGTACTCGGCCAATATATCCACAAGGTGATGTTCGACGAGTTGCTGGAGACGCTGAACCTGCCGAAGGACGAGCTGAAGGCTTACGGCGAGAGTGTATTGGAGCGCTTCAACAACCCGTACGTAGATCACGCCGTGACGAGCATCATGCTCAACTCGTTCCCGAAATTCGAGACACGCGACCTGCCGGGTCTGAAGGTATATTTGGAGCGTAAGGGCGAGTTGCCGAAGGGTCTCGTGCTGGGTCTGGCAGCTATCATCGAGTACTACAAGGGTGGCGTACGCGCAGACGGCGCACCTATCGAGCCGAACGATGCACAGGAGATCATGGACCTGCTCAAGCAACTCTGGGCAACGGGCGATACACGTAAAGTAGCTGAAGGTGTACTCGGCGCAACCGACATCATCTGGAAAGAGAGCAAAGAGGACCTCAACAAGATTCCGGGTCTGACTGACCTCGTTGAGTTGTACCTCAACTCGATTGAGACGATAGGCATGCTCAACACCGTTCAGGCTATGCTGGCCGTGGACAAGGTAGAGGACGTCGTGGCTAAGATTAAAAGCTTGTTCTAATATGACTGATATTCTGAAAATTAATCCTGCCGACAACGTGGTTGTAGCCATACAGCCTCAGTCGGCAGGTGCTGTTATAACAGTGGACGGTAAGTCCATCACGGTGCTGGAGGATGTTCCGGCAGGTCATAAGATTGCCATCAAAGACTTGGCAGAAGGCGAGAACGTGATCAAGTACGGTTTTCCGATTGGTCACGCGCGTGAGGCGAAGAAAGCCGGCAGTTGGATGAACGAGAACAACATCAAGACCAACCTGGCTGGTCTGCTCGAATATGAGTATCATCCAAAGGATGTAGTGCTGAACATCAAAGACGAGAAGCGCACCTTCATGGGCTATCGCCGCAAGGACGGTCAGGTGGGTATTCGCAACGAAGTATGGATCATCCCGACCGTAGGATGCGTGAACGGTATTATCCAGAAATGTGCAGAGCGTCTGCGTCAAGAGACCGGTGCGGATAACATCTTTGCTTTTACCCATAACTACGGCTGTTCGCAGTTAGGCGACGACCATGAGAACACGAAGAAAATCCTGCGTGACATGATTCATCATCCGAATGCAGGCGGTATTCTGGTGGTGTCGTTGGGTTGCGAGAACAACCAGCCGGAGGTCTTCAAAGAGTTCTGCGGCGAGATAGACGAAGAGCGCGTGAAGTTCGTGACCACCCAGAAGATACAAGGCGATGAGGTGGAATACTGCATGCCTATTCTGCGTGAGCTATACACGAAGACGCAGCATGACAAACGCGTGGCAGTGCCCTTGAGTGAGTTGCGCGTGGGTCTCAAATGCGGTGGTAGTGACGGTTTCAGCGGTATCACGGCCAATCCGCTTTTGGGTTGCCTGAGCGACTGGCTCGTGGCACAAGGCGGTACGACGGTATTGACGGAAGTGCCGGAGATGTTCGGCGCCGAGACGATCCTGATGGACCGTTGTGCCAACAAAGAGCTGTTTGACCAGACGGTGAGCCTGATCAACGACTTCAAGGACTATTTCCTGAGTCACGGCGAGCCGGTGGGCGAGAATCCGAGTCCGGGTAACAAAGCCGGCGGTATCTCGACGCTGGAGGACAAGGCGCTGGGTTGCACGCAGAAATGCGGAGCATCACTGGTTCGCGGTGTGATGGCTTACGGCGAACGCTTGCAGACGAAGGGTCTGAATCTGCTATCGGCACCGGGTAATGACCTCGTGGCTTCGACGGCTCTGGCTTCATGCGGATGCCATATGGTGCTGTTCACCACGGGGCGCGGTACGCCGTTCGGTACTTATGTGCCGACGATGAAGATATCGACGAACTCGAATCTGTATAACAACAAGCCCAACTGGATTGATTTCAACGCCGGTGTGATTGCTGAAGGCGAACCGATGGAGCAAGTGGCGAAGCGTTTTGCGGACTACGTGATAGAGGTGGCTAACGGCGCCAAGACCAACAACGAGAAGAATGGTTATCACGAGATAGCTATCTTCAAGAATGGCGTTACTCTCTAATCTGTTCTTCCCGCGCACTTGTCCTCAATGCGGCTTGGGCGTGGGTGAGAAGACTGCGCGTGGTCGGCTGTGCGAAAGCTGTCTGCGCCGTCTGCCGCGCACGGAACAGGCTGTGCTGAAGCAGAACGAGACTGAGTTGACCTTGGCCGACAAGCGCTTGGAGAGGGCTGCGGCGTTCCTGTTCTACGAGAAAGACCATCCCATCCAGCGTGTGGTGCATCAGATGAAGTATGCGGACATGCCGGAGATAGGTTATCAGTTAGGCCGTCAGGCGGCGCTGGAATGGCAGGATACGGAGTTCTTTGCGGATCTGGACGTGATAGTGCCGATGCCGTTGCATCCGCGGCGGCTCAGAGAACGGGGTTACAACCAGTCGGAATATATCGCACGAGGCATCAGCGAAGTGACGGGAGTGCCGGTGGATACGAGTCATGTGCTGCGGTCGAGGAACACGCCCAAACAGGCGTTGCAGGACGGAGAGAACCGTCGTCAGAACGTGGCAGATGCGTTTGCGGTGGTGCGGCCGGAACAGCTATACAGAAAACGGATATTGGTGGTGGATGACCTGATCACGACGGGCGAGACGATGAAAGCGTGCCTGAAGGCGATGCGGGTTATTCGCGGAGCGAGGATAAGCGTTTTTGCACTTTGCAAAGCAAGGTAATATGGTTAAGTATAACGAAGTAATTCGTACCATTTATGGTTAAGAAATACGATTTTTTGATTATTGGCGGCGGAGTGGCCGGAATGAGTTTTGCGCTGAAAGTGGCGCGCAGCGGTAACTACCGCATCGCATTATGCTGCAAGACGACCTTGGAAGAAGCCAACACCGCCAAGGCACAGGGAGGTATCGCATCGGTGACGAACCTGCTGGTCGATGATTTCGAGAAGCATATCCACGATACGATGGTGGCAGGCGACTGGTTGAGTGACCCGTCGGCTGTAGAGCAGGTGGTGCGTAACGCGCCGAGAGGTATCGAGGAGTTGGTCAACTGGGGTGTTAATTTCGACCGTAAGGAAGACGGGACTTTTGACCTGCATCGCGAAGGCGGTCATTCGGAGTTCCGTATCCTTCACCACGCCGACGACACGGGTTTTGAGATACAACGCGGCTTGATGGCGGCGGTGCGAGAGAATCCGTTTATCGACGTGCTGGAACATCATTTTGCGGTAGAGATCATCACGCAGCATCATCTGGGTGTGCGTGTGACGCGCAGGACGCCGGATATAGAGTGCTACGGTGCCTATATCCTCAATCCCGAGACACAGAAGATAGACACTTATCTGAGTCGTATCACGCTGATGGCAACCGGCGGTATAGGTGCTGTCTATGCCACCACGACAAACCCGGAGATAGCCACAGGAGACGGTATAGCAATGGTCTATCGTGCGAAAGGACTGGTCAAAGATATGGAGTTTGTTCAGTTCCATCCCACCAGTCTCTATAATCCGAAAGAGACCCATCCGGCATACCTGATTACCGAGGCGATGCGTGGGTACGGAGGAATCCTCAGACTGCCTAACGGCGAGGAGTTCATGCAGAAATATGACCCGCGTCTGAGTCTGGCTCCGCGTGACATCGTAGCACGTGCCATAGACAACGAGATGAAGATTCACGCCATTGACCATGTGTGTCTGGACGTGACGCATAAAGACCCCGAAGAGACCAAACATCACTTCCCGAATATCTATGCGAAATGCCTGAGTATAGGCATCGACATCACGAAGCAGTATATCCCTGTGGCACCTTGCGCACATTATATGTGCGGCGGTATCAAAGTGGACCTGGACGGCCAGTCAACCATCCATCGGTTGTATGCCGTAGGCGAGTGTTCGTGTACGGGTCTGCACGGAGGCAACCGTCTGGCGTCGAACAGTCTGATAGAGGCGGTCGTTTATGCCGATGCAGCCGCCAAGCACAGCTTGAGTGTGATAGAGAACTACGATTTCAACGATAAGATTCCGGCATGGAATGACGAAGGCACGCTGAGTAACGAAGAGCGTGTGCTGATAGCCCAAGACGTGAAAGAGGTCGGGCAGATCATGTCCACATATGTGGGTATCGTGCGTTCAGACTTACGTCTGCGCCGTGCGTGGGAACGACTGGACCTGCTGTATGAAGAGACCGAGGACCTGTTCAAGCGCGTGAAGGCCGACAAGGAGATCTGCGAGTTGCGTAATATGATTAATGTGGGTTATCTCATCACGCGTCAGGCCATGGAGCGCAAGGAGAGTCGCGGTCTGCATTATTCGATTGATTATCCGAGAACGGAGAACGAACACCCGCAAGAAGTGTGGTGAGTAAAGGTGAAAGGTGAGAGGTGAAAGGGATAAGTTTGCATAGTATTGTGCCGGTACGGGCAGAAGCACGCGAGGCGGCGGAGCAGAACACGCAGATGCTGTTCGGCGAGTTATGCCAAATCATAAATCATAAATCACAAACCACCAATCCCAAATGGACACATGTCCGTTTGGAGTCCGACGGTCAGGAAGGATGGGTGGATGAGAAGATGCTTACGCCTATGTCGGAGGAGGAATACACGACGTATCGCGAGGCGCTGAAGAGTGCTGCTATGGTGGCTTTTCCAATGGCGTACGCGATGAGTGAGAACAACGGCCAGACCATTCCGCTGACGGCCGGAACGAAACTGACCCATTACCAAGACGGACGTTTTGAGGTGCTCGGAGTAGGTTTCCGTATCGACCCGACGATGGTCGTCACATCACCGCGCGAACTGAACCAGGACAGCCTGCTGCAAACCGTACGTTTCTTCCTGAACGTGCCCTATCTATGGGGCGGAAAGAATGCCTTAGGCATGGACTGCTCGGGCTTCACGCAGGTGGTGATGAGCCTGTTCGGCAGGTTGCTGAAACGGAACGCTTCCGAACAAGCGACGCAAGGCGAAGAAGTGGCATCGCTGGCACAAGCGAAGGCAGGCGATTTGGCGTTCTTCGACCATGAGGACGGACGGATCAGTCACGTGGGTATCGTGATTGACGCAGAGCGGATTATCCATTGTTCGGGACGCGTGAAGGTGGAGAAGATAGATAATACCGGCATTTATAATGCCGAACGCGGCGAATACACCCATCATCTGGTAACGCTCCGCAGGGTGTGAAACGAAGGCGTAGCGTGTATGAAAGCAAAAAATGACGGCTCATGGGAGTCGTCATTTTTCGTACCGCGAGCCGGGGTCGAACCGGCACGCCCATCACTGGGCAAAAGATTTTAAGTCTTTCTTGTCTACCAATTCCAACATCGCGGCGACAAAATCGGCTGCAAAGGTAATGCTTTTTTGCGATATATGCAAATATTTTGACAAAAAAATAATTTTCTCGCGCGTGTACTTGCGTATATCAATAAAATTTCGTATCTTTGCACGCTTTTTATAGTATGGCTAATAAACGAAAGATTATAAATGATCCGGTGTTCGGGTTTCTTTCTATCCCGAACGATTTGATATTCGATGTATTGCAGCACCCTTATGTGCAGCGTTTGAGCCGAATCCGCCAGTTGGGTTTGTCGTATCTGGTATATCCTGGTGCGATGCACAGCAGGTTCGGCCATTCGTTGGGTGCGATGCATTTGATGCAGGAGGCGATACAGTCGTTGCGGCTGAAGGACGTGGCTATAACGGCGGAGGAAGAGACGGCGGCGATGATTGCCATTCTGCTGCACGATATCGGTCACGGTCCGTTCTCGCATGTGCTGGAACACACCATCGTAGATGGCGTGGCGCATGAGGATATATCGCTGCTCATGATGGAGCGTATCAATCTTGACCTGCACGGCCGGTTGGCTATGGCCATTGCAATCTTCAAGAACGAGTATCCGAAGCACTTCCTGCATCAGTTGATCAGCAGCCAGTTGGATGTGGACCGCATGGATTACCTATGTCGCGATAGTTTCTTCACGGGCGTGCAGGAAGGTCGCGTAGCGAGTGAGCGATTGCTGAAGATGCTCGATGTGCGTGATGACCGTCTGGTGGTGCAGGTGAAGGGTATCTACAGCGTGGAGAAATTCCTTGTGGCACGCCGGTTGATGTACTGGCAGGTCTATCTGCATAAGACGAGTGTGGCGGCCGAGCAGCATCTGATAAAGATTCTCTCTCGCGCCAAAGAACTGGCTCGTGGAGGTGTGCCGAATGGCTATCCGGGTCAGGAGCCTCTCCTGTTCTGTTCGCCGGCGTTGCGTTATTTCCTGTATCAGAATATCGGCTTTGACAAGTTTAGCCCGACGAGCGAAGCTTTGGAGCAATATGCATTGCTGGATGATAACGACGTGCTGTCGGCCATCAAGGCATGGATCAGCAGCGAGGACAAGGTGCTGAGTGTGCTCAGCGAGAGTTTCGTCAACCGTCGCCTGTTCCGCGGAGAGCGATTGGAGAAACCGCTGACGGAGGATGAGAAGCAGGCTTTGAACAAGCAGTATGCTGCGGCGATTGGTGTGAGTGAAGCGGATGCGGCGTATCTGTGGAGCGAGCATGTATCGACGAGTAACACATACTCGGAGAAAGCTGATACGATAGACATCCTCTATTCGGACGGCACCGTGCGGGATATAGCGGAAGCAAGTGAGATATTGGATTTGGAGTCGCTGACTCGGAAACCGGAAAAACGATATTTATTTAAGTTTAGAAATGATGGAATTTAGTGCAGGACAGATAGCTGCGGTGTTAGGCGGCAAGTTGATGGGAGATGCCAATGTGATGGTGCGTGACGTGGCGCCGATAGAGAGTGCGCAGTCGCATCATCTGTCGTTCATCACGGATGAGAAATACCTGCCGATGTTAGAAACCACTCACGCAGGTGTCGTGTTGGTAACGCAATCGCTTTTAGACAGTCACCAATCACCAGAAACGAAGTTAATCGCGCCCTTGCGGCAGAGAATCACCAATCACCAATCGACCGTTATCCTCGTGGAGAATGCGCGTGGTGCGATGGGACAGTTGCTGCAGATGGTATCGAAGACGATGTTCCCGGCGAAGAAAGGCATCGAGCAGCCGTCGTTCATCACCGAAGGTGTGGCTATCCCGGACGGTGCGTACGTAGGTGCCTTCGCCTATATCGGCCGCAACGTACGTCTGGGCGCAGGTGTGCAGATCTACCCGAATGTGTATATAGGCGACAACGTGACGATAGGTGAGGGTACGATCCTCTATGCGGGCGTGAAAGTCTACGCCAACTGCCAGATAGGCAAGCAATGTATCTTGCATGCCGGTGTGGTAGTGGGTTCGGACGGCTTTGGTTTTGAACCTGACGCGCAGGGTGTAAACCAGAAGATCCCGCAGATAGGAAATGTCATCACCGAGGATGACGTGGAGATAGGTGCGAATACGACTATCGACCGTGCGATGATGGGTTCGACCGTCGTGCATAAGAATATAAAGATAGATAACCTCGTTCAGATAGCGCATAACGTAGAGGTAGGCGAATCCACATTCCTCTGCGCACAAGTAGGCATCGCCGGCAGTACAAAGGTCGGCAAGCATTGTATTCTGACAGGCCAAGTAGGTGCAGCAGGACATATCGAGATAGCAGATAACTGTATATTTGGTGCTCAGTCCGGTATCGCGGGTTCGATTCGCAAACCGGGCATGTATATGGGTAGCCCTGCAATCGATGCCGGCATATGGCGTCGCGCTACCGTTCGATTCAAACAATCAGGACAGAGAAATAACTGATAACATGAAACAACATACCCTTAAAGAGAGTTTTTCTCTCAGTTCAGTAGGCCTTCATACGGGCTTGCACATTACCGCCACTTTTAATCCGGCACCTGTAAACACGGGCATTTGTCTGCGTCGCGTAGACTTGCCCAAACAACCCTGTTACCAAGCCTTGGCCGATTATGTGTCCGGTACAGAGCGAGGTACGGTGTTGGAGAAAGGTAAATGGAAAATCAGTACCGTAGAGCATGCGCTCAGTGCGCTGTATGCTATGGGAGTAGATAACTGCATCATTGATGTAGATGCACCGGAGATGCCTATTCTGGACGGCAGTGCACGTTTGTTCGTCAAGGAGATAGAGCGCGTGGGCCTGGAGGAACAGGATGCCGAGCAGAACGTTTATGTGGTGACCGAGCCGATTGAGTATATCTCCGAGCACGGAAACGTCATGCGCATCGAGCCGTGTGACCATTATGAGGTGGATGTGACGATTGCTTTCCCGTCCCTTTTCCTGCGTGAACAGCACGCAACGCTGACGGACCTGACCAAATATCCGAAGGAGATATCCGCGGCCCGTACGTTCTGCTTCGTGCGTGAGATAGAACCGCTGCTGCGCGTGGGTCTGATCAAAGGTGGTGACCTCAAGAACGCCCTCGTTATTTACGAGACCGAGATGTCGCAGGACGGTATGGATTATTTCTGCGACAAGATGGGTCAGCCGCATCTGGATGCAAAAAAACTGGGTTATCTCTCGCCGCTGAACTATCAGAACGAGCCGGCACGCCATAAGTTACTCGATGTGATAGGTGACCTCTCGCTGCTCGGCATGCGGCTGCAAGGCCGTATCGTGGCGTATAAGCCGGGCCATACCTTCAACACACAATGTGTACGCAGATTAAGAAACCAAATTGTATCGGAATAATATGATTAGTCCATTAGCTTTTGTTCACCCGGAGGCCAAGATCGGCGAGAATGTCGAGATAGGTCCGTTCGCGGTGATTAACAAGAACGTCACGATTGGAGACGGCTGTATCATCGACTCCAATGCGACCATCTGTGAGTTCACACAACTCGGTAAGAACTGCCATGTGTTCCCTTCGGCGGTCATCGGTGCTATCCCGCAGGACCTCAAGTTCCACGGCGAAGAGACCTGGGCCATCATCGGCGACAACTGCGTGCTGCGTGAGTTCGTCACGGTGCATCGCGGTACGTTCAGTAAGGGCAAGACCGTCATCGGCAATAACAACCTCATCATGGCTTACTGCCATGTGGCGCACGACTGCTGTCTGGGTAATAACATCATCATGTCCAATACAACGCAGTTGGCAGGCGAGGTGGTGGTAGATGACTTCGCCATCATCGGCGGTGGTACGTTGGTGCATCAGTTCAGTCATATCGGCAGCCATGTGATGGTGCAGGGTGGCTCGAAGATCAACAAGGATGTGCCGCCGTATATCATCGCAGCCCGTGAACCGATTGCATACTGCGGAATCAACTCCGTAGGTTTGAACCGTCGCGGTTTCACGCCCGAGCAGATTCACACGATCCAGGAGGTATATCGGATGCTGTATCAGGGTGGTATGAACACCACACAGGCGATCGCGGCTATCGAGGCGCAGATGCCGGCATCCAAAGAGCGCGATACGATATTGGAGTTTGTAAAAGCCTCCACGCGAGGTGTCGTAAGAGCATAACAACAACATTATATGGAAAAAGAAATAATCGTGCCGGAGGGCAAAGAAGAAAGATCGCTCAATTTCATTGAGCAAATCGTTGAGAAAGACTTGGCGGAAGGAGTGAACGACGGTCGTATCCAGACGCGTTTCCCGCCAGAGCCGAACGGTTATCTGCATATCGGTCACGTCAAGGCCATCTGCATGGATTTCGGCATCGCGGAGAAATACAACGGCGTTTGTAACCTGCGTTTCGACGATACCAACCCGGCTAAAGAGGATACGGAATATGTGGAGACTATCGAGCGTGATATCGCGTGGCTGGGTTTCAAGTGGGGACAGATTTACTATGCTTCCGACTATTTCCAGCAACTCTACGACCTCGCTATCCGTTTCATCAAGGCCGGTAAGGCGTATGTGGACGAGCAGACGGCAGAGCAGATAGCAGAACAGAAAGGTACGCCGACGGAGCCGGGTGTGGCTTCGCCGTATCGCGACCGTCCGATAGAGGAGAACCTGCGTCTGTTCGAAACCATGCAGCGTGGCGAGATAGAGGAAGGCAAGATGGTGCTGCGTGCCAAGATCGACATGGCCAATCCGAACATGCACTTCCGTGATCCGATCATGTATCGTATCATCACCAGTCATCCGCACCATCGTACGGGACGCACGTGGAATGTGTATCCGATGTACGACTTCGCGCACGGCCAGTCTGACTATTTCGAGGGCGTGACGCACTCGATATGTACGCTGGAGTTTGAGGTACATCGTCCGTTGTATGACTATTTCCTCGACCAGATCACGGGTGAGAACTTCTGCGGCATGTCGCCGTACGGTCCGGACTATCGTCCGAAGCAGCGTGAGTTCAACCGTCTCAATGTTACCTATACCGTGATGTCGAAGCGTAAGATGCTGCAGCTCGTCAAGGAAGGTCTGGTAGCCGGTTGGGATGACCCGCGTATGCCGACTGTCTGCGGTCTGCGTCGTCGCGGATACACGCCGCAAGCTATTCGTACTTTCATGGATAAGATTGGTTATACCAAGGTCGAAGGTATGATAGACCAGGGCCTGTTGGAGCATGTCATCCGCGAGGACCTCAAAGAGACCGCACCGCGTGTGTGCGCTATCTTCGATCCTGTCAAACTCGTCATCACCAATTATGAAGGTGCGGGCGAGACTATCATCGCCGAGAATATCGACGGACACGAAGAATTAGGTACGCGTGAGATGAAGTTTGGCAAAGAACTATGGATCGAGCGTGGCGACTTCCTCGAAGAGGTGGATAATAAGTTCTATCGCCTCAGTCCGGGCGGTCGCGAGGTGCGTCTGAAAGCTTCGTATATCATTCAGGCCACGGGTTGTGAGAAGGATGCCAACGGTAATATCACTACTGTTTATGCAACCTACGATCCGAACTCGAAGTCCGGCACCGAAGGTGGCAACCGCAAGACGAAAGCGACCATCAACGGGGTAGAATGCAATAGCGCGTTGGAGGCTGAGGTGCGTCTGTACGACCGTCTGTTTGCCGTAGAGAACCCAAGTGCAGAGGAAGGCGACTTCCGCGACCTGCTCAACCCGGACAGCCTGAAGGTGGTAGCCGCCAAAGTGGAAGGCTCGCTGCGTTCTGAACTGCACGCGCCGATTGTCAAAGACGGCATTGAGCAGGAGAACCATTACCAGTTGCTCAAGCAGGGCTACTTCGTTGTGGACCCGGATACGACAGCAGACAAACTCGTTCTCAATAGAACCTGTTCGCTCAAAGATAATTATCTTAAGTAATCTTGCGTACTCGCATCTATAACAATAAAGAGCAGATTTTCTGCGAATGGCGTCATCGTTGGGTGCGTCTGACACCCGAGGAATGGGTGCGCCAACAGTTGCTTCACCGCTTGGTGGAGCAACTTGGTTACCCGGCTTCACGCATCGCCGTTGAAGTAGCCTTCCAATTACCAATGAGCAATGACCAATTACCAATTAACGCAAAGCGTTACCGTGCCGACGCCGTTGTCTACGACAGCACGATGCGTCCGCTTGTGCTCATCGAGTGCAAAGCCGAGACCGTGCCGCTCACGCAGAAGACATTAGATCAGGCTATTACCTACAATCGTAAACTGAATGTACCGTATCTCGTCTTACATAACGGGGTGCAGACAATTTTTGTGAATGGAAACAATATTAACACTTCGGGACTCCCTCGATACACCGACCTTTTACGGTGTGAATAACCAGAATATCCTTTGCCTCAAGAACCAACACCCGGACGTCCGTGTCGTGGCGCGTGGCTATCAGGTGAAAGTGACAGGATCGGAGAAAGCCATCGAGGCTTTTGAGAAATCAATGCGGCTATGCGAGGACTTCTGTATCCGTAATAACAGCCTCACCGAACAGGACGTGCTCATGCTCTTGCATGGCGATCAGCCGCAAGAACGAGCCACCGACAATCTCATCCTGCATGGCGTGAACGGCAAGTCTATCTACGCCCGTACGGTCAACCAGAAACGACTTGTCGAGGCCTACGAAGAGTCCGACTTGCTCTTCGCCGTAGGACCGGCCGGAAGCGGTAAGACCTATACCGCGATTGCCTTGGCGGTAAGGGCCCTCAAGAACCGCGAGGTGCGACGTATCATCCTCTCCCGTCCTGCTGTAGAGGCAGGAGAGAAACTGGGTTTCCTGCCCGGTGATATGAAGGAGAAGATTGACCCGTATCTGCAACCGCTCTATGACGCGCTGCAGGATATGATTCCTGGCACGAAACTGACGGAGTTCATGGAGAAAGGAACGATACAGATTGCGCCGCTGGCATTCATGCGCGGACGGACACTCTCTGACGCCGTGGTCATCCTCGATGAGGCGCAGAACACCACGGCTTTGCAGCTCAAGATGTTCCTCACCCGTCTTGGGCTGGGCGGTAAGATGATCGTCACGGGCGATATGACGCAGATAGACTTACCGCTGACGCAGAAGTCCGGTTTGCGCGATGCCATGGAGCGTTTCAAAGGCATCAAGGGAATCGAGATAATCAAGTTTAACGAGAAAGATATCGTGCGCCATCCGCTGGTCAAGAAGATCGTAGCGGCTTACAGCGAGAATAAGTAATCAAGGGCTTCGTTTGCCTCATCGGTCGTGATGACCTGGTTGATGACGGGCGAACCGATAGAATGAATGAGTGTGCAGTTGATTTCCCCTGCATGCTCATTTTTCTTGTCTTGCCGCATGAGGTCTATCAGCCGTTCGCGGTCCGAACATTTGCATTGCGGCTTGCCGTAGTAATGCAGCATCAGTTGTGTCAGCTGCTGCAACGGCGCTTTCGGACAACCGAGTTTGGTCACGCTCAGATACAACTCCGCTATCAGTCCGTACACCACAGCATACCCGTGCGGCATGCCGCCTGTAACCGATAACCCGTCACCCGTAACCGCTTCCAATGCATGTCCGAAGGTATGACCTAAGTTCAGGGCCTTACGCAGTCCTTCTTCTCTCGGGTATGCCGCCACGATCTGCTCTTTGACCGCCACACACGCGTCGATAAGCGGCGTCAGCGTCTCTATCGGCATCGTCTCCAAATCATACTGCAACAGCTCATCCCATAACCGTTCACCATTTAGCGAAGCGTCACCATTGAGCGCAGCGCTCATTCCATCATTTATCAATCCCGTCTTCAGCATCTCGCCAAAGCCGCTGAGGAACTGTTGCGAGGAGAGTGTCTTGAGCCAGTCCGGCCAAATGAGG
>JAFWAK010000046.1 GCA_017507715.1 Paludibacteraceae bacterium
CGCTAACGGAGAGCGTCCGGTGGGGAGAGCGGAGGCATCGGTTGCCCGTTTATTTAGCGGAGCGGTATAAACCAATGCACACCGATTGCCGAACGCGAATGAAAGCATTAGTTAAAAAATATGCCGAACCGGGTATCTGGATGGAAGACGTCCCGATGCCGGAAGTAGGGGTGAACGATGTGCTCATCAAGGTCATCAAGGCCGCTATCTGCGGTACGGACCTGCATATGTATAAGTGGGATGCCTGGTCGCAAGCGCATTGCAAACCGCCTTATACGATGGGACATGAGTTCGTGGGCGTTGTAGCCGAAGTGGGCGCAGGTGTGCGTAACTTCAAGGTCGGCGAACGCGTCACGGCCGAAGGACATATCGTCTGCGGGCATTGCCGGAACTGCCGTCGGGGTATGGGGCATGTCTGCGAGAATACGATATCGGTCGGCATCATGGGCAAGGACGGCTGTTTTGCGGAATATGTCACGATTCCTGAGACGAACGTTGTCAAGCTCCGTCCCGAGATTCCCGATGACTTCGCAGCCATCATGGATCCCTTTGGAAATGCGACTCATACGGCGCTCGCTTTCCCGCTTTTAGGTGAAGATGTACTCATCACAGGAGCAGGACTCATTGGAACGATGGCAGCAGGCATATGTCGTTACGCAGGCGCGAAGCATATTGTCGTAACGGATATCAACCCGCTTCGTCTCGAGATAGCCAAGAAAATGGGAGCTACGCTGACCGTGGATGGCTCCAAAGGAGAGACCGTGGAAGGTGCGATGCAGCAACTTGGTATCAAGGGCTTCGATGTGGGACTCGAGATGTCAGGTGCCCCTGCCGCCTTCAATGATATGATTGAGCATATGTACAAGGGTGCGAACATCGCCCAACTCGGTCTCCTGCCTTCGGATACGCAGGTCAACTGGTCGGACGTCATCTTCAATGCCCTTACCATCAAAGGTATCACAGGCCGCCGTATGTGGGAGACCTGGTATCAGATGGAGCAGATGTTGCTCGGCGGACTTGACCTCAGTCCGGTCATCACACACCGCTTCAAGTTCGATGACTTCCAGAAAGGCTTTGACGTCATGGTCAGCGGACAATGCGGCAAAGTGCTGCTGGAGTGGTAAAATAGGAGAGGAGTGCTGGTAAAGTGCTAGGTATATCGTATCCTGGACACCCTATAATATACTTTGTATATTATCCCGTGATTTTAAAAAATCACTAAAATAATGTTTAAAATATTATCAATTATGAGAAAGTTTTTGCTTAGCGCACTGCTGCTCACTTGCAGCGTCGCCATCTGCTCAGCTTTTACCCGTGAGGGACTGACTGAGTACAAGTTAGACAACGGCCTCACCGTTATGTTGTGGGAAGACCATGATCAGCCGGACGTTACCGGTTACGTGGTTGTTCGCGCAGGTGCGGTGGACGAACCGGCCGAGTACACGGGTCTTGCGCACTACCTTGAGCACATGCTCTTCAAGGGTACGCAACGTATCGGTGCGCTCGATTGGGAGGCTGAGAAACCCATCTACGATTCGATCATCGCGCTTTACGACCAGTATAGCGATGCGAAAGATCCGAAGGTACGTGAGCAACTGGCTACGCAGATTAACGAGTGCTCCATGCGTGCGGCAAAGATCTCTTCTACCGAGGATTTCTTCTTCCTGCTCGACCTTATCGGTGCCGAGGGTGTAAACGCCTACACGTCGTATGACCTCACAGCGTATCATAACTCCTTCCCGGCAGCGGAGATGTACCGTTGGTTGACGATCTTCTCTGATCGTCTCATCGACCCGGTTTTCCGTACGTTCCAGGCGGAGTTGGAGAACGTCTTCGAGGAGTACAACATGTATGCTAACGAGCCTTCGTCGCAGGTTCAGAACCAGCTCTTTGCGGATATCTATAAAGGTAGCCCGTACGAGCGTGAGGTTATCGGTCTGCCCGAGCACCTCAAGAACCCGCGTCTGTCCAAGCTCATTGAGTTCTACCAGACCTGGTATGTAGCAAACAACATGGCCCTTATCATCGTCGGTGACTTCGATACGGAGACCACCAAGCCGATGATTGCTCAGACGTTCGGACGTCTGCAGGCTAAAGAGTTACCTGCTCGTCCGTCGTATCCGGAGGTTCAGCTGACCGGTAAGAAGCACTATAACCTCGGTTATAACCCGATGGTGACCTGGATCTATCCGGGTGTGAAGGAAGGTGATCCGGATCAGGACGTACTGGATTTCGTTTGTGCTCTCCTCTACAACGGCCAGACTGGTCTGTTGGATAAGATCAACACCAAGGGTGATGTGCAGTTCGCCGGTGTCTTCAATGACGCTCGTCGTAACACCGGTCGTCTCATCATCGAGGCGGTGCCGTACTACGATGCCAACCAGCAGATGTTCGAGTCTGACAAGGCTACGGAAGCTATCATCATGAAGGAAGTGGATAAGATCAAGTCCGGTAATATCCCTGACGAACTCATCGCGAACGTGAAACGTCTGTACGCACAAAGCGAGAAGATGACCAATGAGAACCCGTCTTATAAGATGAACGCACTCGTTGATGCCTTTACCTATGGTAAACCGACGGATGATATCTTCACGGCTAACGACAAGATCCAAGCCCTCACCAAGGACGAGATCGTACGCGTAGCGAAGAAATACTTCAACGCTGACCATATGACCATCTCCTTCGACGAGGACACCAAGACCCAGAAGGCTAAGACCCTGCCGAAGCCGAATATCAAGCCGCTTGATCCGGTTAAGGATGCGAAGACCGTTTATGCGGATGAGTTCAAGAAACTGCCGAAGGGCGAACTCAAACAGACCTTCAATGACTTCAATGATGTCAAGGTTTCTACTCTCGCTGAGAACATCACGCTTCACTATACGCCGAATACCAAGAATGATATCTTCTCGCTCAGCCTCCGTTATGGTGTAGGTGCACACGAGATGCCGTTACTCCCGTACGCAATACAGCTTATGGAGAACGCAGGTATCATGGGTAGCCCGGCTACTGAAGGTAAGGACTTCGACCAGCAGATCGCTGAACTCGGTGGTTCGGTATCGTATGGTTGCAACGACTCGTACTTCACTATCTCGATCTCCGGTGAGGATGAGAACTTCACCAAGATTATGAATCTTGTCAGCCGTCAGCTTCTCATGCCGTACCTCGAGCAGAAGCAGTTGGATGCTGTCAAGGGTTCGGAGTTCTTTAGCCGTTACAGCCGCCAGAAACGTACGGCCGTGCAGAAGTCTGCGCTCCTCCAGTACGCACTCTATGGTAAGAAATCGGCTTACCTTGACGAGGTGCCGTTCATTGATATCTGGAATATGGATGGTGTGAAAGTACAGCAGTTGGTTGCTTCGGCTCGTACCTATGCGCTTGATATCTTCTACTGCGGTACACTGCCTGAGGAGAAGATGGTGGCTGATCTGCCGTTGACCGAAGGTATGCGTCCGTCCAAGTCGCCGTTCATCCAGGATCGTCAGACCTATGACAAACCGACCGTACTCTTCTTGCCGAACAGCAATGTACAGCAGGCTGATTTGTACTTCTATATCAACGGTCGTCCGTATGACATCTCGTCGGATGTCGCTTCGGATGCCTTCAACCAGTACATGTCCGGTGGCTTCACGGGTGTCATCATGAATGAGATTCGTGTGAAACGATCCATGGCCTATAGCGCTTATGGTGTAGATGCAACGCCGTCGCTTCCGGGTAAGGACTGCTACTTCTACGGTTACGTAGGAACCCAGAGCGACAAGGTAGTGGATGCTATCAATGTCTATATGGATATTCTGGCTGACATGCCGAAAGACTCGTTGAATATTGCTTCGCTCAAGGCTGCTCTCAAGCAGGCTGCACAGACAGCTAAACCGTCCATGCGTAGTAAGGCTGCTACCTATGAGTACTGGCAGCGTCTCGGTTATACCGATGATCCGTCTAAGGTCAATGCAGAAGCTATTGACGCGATCACCTTCAATGATATCGAGAAGTTCTATGAGGATAATATCAAGGGTAAACCGGTTACTATCATCCTCATGGGCGACCCGAAGAAGATCGACTTAAAGGCAATCCAGACCAAGTGTGGCTGCAAGGTAACCAAACTGACGCCGGCTAAACTGTTCAACTCGACACAAGAGCTGTTAGATGCCGTCATGTAATAATCATAAGAGCGGATTTGTCAACATTGTGGGTAATCCCAATGTTGGCAAATCTACGCTGATGAACGCGCTGGTGGGCGAGCGTCTGTCGATCATCACATCGAAGGCGCAGACTACCCGTCATCGTATTCTCGGTATTGTTAATGGCGAGGATTTCCAGATGGTCTATTCGGACACACCGGGAGTCCTCTCGCCTAATTACCGCTTGCAGGAGAAGATGCTTGAGTTCTCGCGCTCGGCTCTCGTGGATGCCGATGTGCTGCTCTATGTCACAGAGGTACAGGATAACCCCGATCGTAATGCCGACTTCCTGGAGAAAGTCAAGAAGATGGCTTCCGCGGGCACACGCGTATTCCTTATTATAAATAAGATCGATCTTACAACCCAGGACACTTTGGAGCGACTCGTCGAGTTCTGGCATAGCCAACTGCCCGAAGCGGAGATATTCCCAATCTCGGCACAAGAGCGTTTCGGCGTAGAGCAACTTTTTGATGCTATCAAAGACGCCCTGCCTGTAGGACCGCCCTTCTTCCCGAAGGACCAGTTGACGGATAAGTCCGAGCGGTTCTTTGTAAACGAGATCATCCGCGAGAAGATTCTCATGAATTACGATAAGGAAATCCCGTATTCTGTAGAGGTTGAGGTCGAGTCCTTCCAAGAAGAGGAGGACATCATCCGCATCTCTGCCATTATCTATTGCGAGCGTGATAGCCAGAAGGGCATTATCATCGGCAAGGCCGGTTCTGCACTCAAGCGGGTAGGGTCGATGGCGCGCAAGGATATCGAAGACTTCTTCCAGAAGCAGGTCTTTCTCCAGCTCTTCGTCAAGGTGGATCGCGATTGGCGTTCCAACACCGGCCGCCTCCGCCATTACGGCTACGACCTGACATAACGGTAACCGATAACCGGTAACCCCCAACCCCTAAAGTCTGCCAAATTGTCAGTTTTGGCAGACTTTTTTTATGTGGCATACTATTTGTCATTTATAGGGTGAGCCCTAGTGCTCTAGGATTCTAGAACTCTAGTGCTCTAGTAAACTGAATATTAACGAAAAAAACATACAACTATGAGCAAAATTATTGGAATTGACCTCGGTACCACGAACTCGTGTGTAGCCGTAATGGAGGGTAACGAACCTATCGTTATTGCAAACGCAGAAGGCAAGCGTACTACGCCTTCGGTTGTCGGCTTTATCGAGGGTGGCGAGCGTAAAGTGGGTGACCCTGCTAAGCGTCAAGCAATCACAAACCCGACCAAAACTATTTATTCTATCAAGCGTTTCATGGGCGAGACCTACGATCGCTTGCAGTCTGAGATCGCACGTGTTCCTTATAAGGTAACCAAGGGCGATAACAACACACCGCGTGTGGACATCGACGGACGTCTCTATACCCCGCAGGAGATCAGCGCAATCATCCTCCAAAAGATGAAGAAAACCGCTGAGGACTACCTCGGTCAGGAAGTAACTGAAGCGGTTATTACCGTACCGGCATACTTCAACGACTCGCAG
>JAFWAK010000047.1 GCA_017507715.1 Paludibacteraceae bacterium
GATGGTAGCGGACCCATCCAAGAAGAGTTACGGCATGTACCAGAAATGGCTGGAGAACCATTTTGCAGGATTCATGATTTCCAGCAAGTATATCTCCGAGCCTGTAGATGTGCAGATCGGAGCCGCAGCCAACAACTACCTCGGTCACCATTACGGCACCTTGGAATATCTGGCCAAGCCCACGCACACTCCGCTGCCTATCCATTATGAATACTATCGCAACAAGGCCAATAAGATTGATGCCAATGCGTATGCCAAGGCTAACTGGCGTGTGATTAACCGCAACCAGGAGAAACTGGCCCTGTATGCCGATCTGCAATATCGTTTTGTTCGTTACACGATGCAGGGCATTAACGATGAGACGATGACTGATCTGCCATTAACGAAGGATTTCCATTTCTTTAATCCGAAAGCCGGACTGACCTATCAGAACCACGGACATACGCTCTCCGCATCGTTCGCCATCGCCAACCGTGACCCGAGTCGTAGTAACTACACCGAGAACCTGGCGTATGACCCTGCGACCCAAACTTATATGGGTAATATGCCTAAGGCAGAAACACTGTATGACTACGAGTTAGGATATCAATACGCTCATCCGCGTTTCAGCGTAGGGGCAAACCTGTATTTCATGGATTACGACAACCAACTCGTGCTGACCGGCGAGTATAACGACGTAGGTAAATACCTCACGACCAATGTCAAAGACTCATATCGCATGGGTGCGGAATTGACAGCTGCGGTAAAGATCACCGACTGGTTCAGATGGGAAGGAAACATGGTGGTCAGCCGCAACAAGATACAGAATTACAAACAGTATATCGACTTATACGACGATCAGGATAACTGGAACTGGGTAGGACAGGATTCTATAGTAAGCGATGTGACGATTGCCTTCTCTCCGATGATCACAGCGATGAGTCTCTTTACCTTCGATATTGCCGGTTTCATCGGAACAATTCAGACCAATGTGGTCAGTCGTCAGTATCTCGATAACACGATGGATGAGCACGCCATGCTCAAGGCCTACACTACAACGAACGTGAATCTGCAATATAACTTCCCGATGAAAAAATGGATTACCGACCGCCGCGGTGTACCGGATGTGAAGATTCTATGCCAAATCAACAATATCTTCAATGCCAAATATGCCAGCAACGGCGGAGCCGAAGCCAGTCGATTCCAAGACGGCAGCCGATGTGCATGGTATTATGCACAAGCGGGTATTAACGTACACGCAGGATTTGTCGTGCAATGGTAGAAGCAAACCAAGCAAGTAATATAGCGCCTGTGGGAATCCATCCCCAGGCGTTTTCTTTTGCGAAGAACGCCATCCAAGGATTGGCTATCCAACCCAAGAGAATAAAAATCGTTGCCCAAATAGCCACGGTGGCAAAGCCTATTAGCGTGGCTAAGAACGAGCGGAAAGAGTATAGGTTATGGTAGATGAGGTAACCCCAAATGGGAAGTATCAGAAAGATCACCGTCGGCAGCCAATAAGACCCGATGCCGAGCAGCAAGGCGACCTGAAAACACTGCTCCACGGAACTGGAGTGGCGCTGAATACGACCGATGATCACAATGCAGAAAAGCACCAACGCCGTCACCAGATAGCCCCAGTAATAGTTCGCGGAGAGTTGAAAATCCTCTGTGACCAGAGAGAGTAATACCGGCACTAACGTACCCACTACTGCCAGCAGCCAGAATACTGCCGGCAGTAGGTGATACAGCATATTTTGCGTTGCACGTCTCACTCGATAAATCCTTTACGACGGAGTAAGTTAGCCGGATCGGCCTCTTTGCCGCGGAACTCGATATAGAGTTCCTGGGCGTCGCGTGTACCGCCTTGCTCCAAGAGATGACGGAAGCGCTTGGCCGTCTCGGGTTCAAACAGGTCACCGGTCTCCTTGAAGGCAGCAAACGCATCGGCGTCAAGCACTGCAGCCCATGTGTAACTGTAGTAACCGGCCTCGTAGCCCGTCGTGAAAATATGGTTATAGAACGTAGGACGATAGCGTACGATGATCTCGTCAATCATGCCCATTTCATCGAGACTTTTCTGCTCAAACGCATTCACATCCAGTCCTTCTGCGGTCTCCAACTCATGGAAATCCATATCGAGGATCGAAGCGGAGAGTAACTCCGTGGTTACAAAGCCCTGGTTGAACTTACCGGCTGCATTAATCTTGGCAATCAGTTCATCGGGAATCACCTCGCCCGTCTGATAGTGGAACGCATAGGTCTTGAGGACCTCCGGCTCGTACGCATAGTTCTCCATGAACTGAGAGGGTAACTCGACGAAGTCACGCGGTGTATTCGTGCCGCTCAGGCTCTTATAATGCGCCTTGCTCAGCAGTCCGTGCAATGCATGACCGAACTCATGGAAGAGGGTCTCTACATCATCCATCGAGAGCAACGACGGGTTACCTGCGGCCGGCTTATTGAAGTTACCCACATTGATAATCACCGGACGGTGATCCACTCCCTCTGCATCGATATACTGCGGCAGGATCTGGTTCATCCATGCGCCCGGACGTTTGCCTGCACGCGGGAAATAATCGGTATAGAGAATGCCGACTAACGAACCGTCTGCTTCCGTCACTTTGAATACTTCCACCTCCGGATTATATACCGGCATGTTCTCCAGACGCTCGAACTGAACGCCATACAGTTTGGTGGCTACGCCAAAGGCACCCTTACGAACATTATCCAGTTCGAAATACGGTTTGAGTTCTTCCTCGTCCAGCGCATATTTGGCCTTACGCAGTTTCTCTGCGTAGTACCACCAATCCCAGGGCTGCAGTTTCTCGCCGGGCATATCTTGCTCCAACAGTTCCTGCAATGCGGCTGCTTCACGCTTGGCTGCCTCCAAAGACGGAGCCCATACGGACGCCAGGAAAGCATCCACGGTCTCGTGGTTCTTTGCCATACAGTCAGCCAGGATATAATCCGCCGGATTGTCATAACCGAAGAGTTTGGCCTTCTCGATACGCAACTCCATCTCACGGATGATGACCGCCTTGTTATCGTTGTCATTATTGCGGTTACCGCGCGTGGTGTAATCCATGAGCAGTTGTTTGCGCAGGTCGCGGTTCTCGCAGTACTGGAGTACCGGCGTGAAAGAGGTGCGCTTCGGCGTGAAGAGCCACTCACCCGGGTGACCTGCAGCCGCAGCTTCTTCAGCAGCCGCAGCCTTGGCGCTCTCCGGCAGACCCTTCAGCAGGGCTTCGTCCGTCACAAAGCGCTTCATATCATCGCTGTTGGTCTCGGCTACGACATTATTACCGAACTTGAGAGAGAGCAGCGCTAACTCCTGATTGATCTCTTTGAGACGCTCTTTCTTAGCCTCCGGCAGGTTCGCGCCGTTGTCCGCAAACGCTTTGTAGGTCTCGGTCACCAGACGCATCTGCTCGGGGTTAAGGCCCAACTGATCACGCTGGTCATAGACGAACTTCACGCGCTGGAAGAGCTTGTCGTTGAGAATGATGCCGTCGCTCAGCTCCGAGAGCATCGGGCTCACTTGCTCGGCAATCTCATTCATCTCATCGTTACCGTCCGCCTCAAGTACGTTGAAGAACACACCCTCTACGCGGTCAAGCGTCATACCGGTACGGTCAAGCGCTACGATGGTATTCTCGAACGTCGGTTCCGCCTCGTTATTGACGATAGCGTCTATCTCGGCTTTCTGCTCCGCGATAGCGGCCTCAAAGGCAGGCAGATAGTGCTCTAACTTGACTTGGTCAAAAGCAGGTACGCCATACGGCGTGTTCGGTTGATCCAACAAGGGATTCGATTTGTTACAAGCTAATAAACTCATAGCGAGTATTCCTAAGAGGAATAATTTGTGATTTGTCATTTGTGATTTGTTATTTAGTTATTTAATGCGCACATTTTTCTCCATCGACTGCTTGATGCGTTCACGCAGTTCACGTGACTGGTTATCCACTTTCTGATACCAATGCGGTTTGAAATCCTGCGCAAACTTACACTTAGCCAGTTTGATCTTGAGGTCATCGATATTACCGCTGACATTGACGCCAAGGTAAATCGGGCTGAGAACATTGATGTCGTAATCGAAGGTCATGTTCGTGTTATGACGACCGCCGAGGGCGACCATGTAGTTGTCCATCTGGACGCAGAGCGGATAGATGTCTATCTCGTTCTTATAGATGGTCAATTCGGCATTGATGGAATCGATCTTGTTCTCCGTCTTCTTATTGAAGAGCAGCAGTTTGCTTATCTTCGAGAAGGTCTCGCCATCCAGCACCACAAGGTCTTTACCCGTCAATGAAGCGGCACCGCGCAAGGTACTCATCTTCGGCTGATATTGGCTGTTGAGATACGTCTCTGCAGCCAGGTGGAACTCGGCCGCACCTTTGAATGAACTGAGCATCGGCACCATCTGTTCGAGATTCGGGATCATCGTCAGCAGTTCGTCTATATCCACGTCTATCATGTGATAGTCGAAGCCTACGTACAAGTGGTTCCGACGGGGCGTGCGGTACATACCGGTCAACTGCAGCTTGGCTGCGCGGCAGACGAAACCGACCTCATCGAGAATCAGCGTACCGTCCTTGACATAGATACCGCCCTTCAGGTCTTTGGCCACCTGGTTGAAGATGACCACTTCTTTCATATGCGTATTGAGCGCCAAATCCACATCGGTCGGAACGAGGAATGGATCAGCTTCGCTCTTTGCTTCCTCCCCTCCTTTTAGGGAGGGGTCGGGGGTAGGCTTCTCTTCTTCACTACCGCTATCGGAACTGAACCATGCCATGAGCTGGTTGGCGTCACAATGGTTGGATATGATTTCCAACTCGCCCTGCAGGATATCCTCGTGTTTGAACCACTTACCGATATGGCGTACATTACCCTTGAGTTCCAAGTCCGAATTGCCCAGTTCTATACGACTGTTGTCGATGGTCATCTCACGGTTGGAATACTTGAACTCGATGGACGGGATAATAACCGGTTCCGGCAGACGCTCGGGCATGTTGAGCATACCATTCTTGAGGTCTATCTTCAGTCTCGGGTTCCATTTGAGCAGTGCATTCTCTCCGTCTTTGTTATAGCGTGCAGACGCTTCGAGTGCCAGTTTGCCTGTCTGCGCCTTGAGTTCCTCACCCATACGTCCGTTGAGACCAGCGGTTTTCAGTTTGGCACTGATGGTCTTTCCCGAAGCGAGGAAAGCCTCTAACTCCGAGGTCTTGAGGTCGGCTGTGATGTCTTCGTACTGGGCATCGAGGGCATCGAAGGAAAGTGCGGCAAAATAATCCTGCTGGTCGGCTAACACATTCGCAGCCTCAGCGCGGATGACTGCAGCGTCTATCATAGCGTACGTATTATCGCCCATGGCGAAGTCTATCTTATCCGTTTCCAACTCTACCCTTGCCCAGTTCACAGACTTACGGGACGGCTTGGTATTTGGGATGTAAATCTTCGCCTTCGTCTTCGGCAGAACCGCCTTCATGCTATCCTGCTCATAGCGGATATCCGTCAGGTTGAGGTCGGCACTGATCACACCCTTGTGCAGTCGTTTGTTGGTCAGGTCAGACAGGCGTATCTTGGCAGCCGCCGTACCTTTGGCATCGCCTGTCACGGTCATCGAGTCCGGCAGGAAATAGGCGAAGTCCGGCAGATGGGCGTCGAGTTTGAGTTGGAGGTCCAGCAGCATGTCGCCTAAGAGGTCATTAACCTTACCGGTCGCACCCACTTTGGAGTCCTTTGTCTTCGCGGACAGTTTGTTAATCGTGACCGTCGAAGGCTGCTTCTTATTGAGGTCCAGTGCAGCGTCGGCATCCAGGGTCAAGTCGCGTAAGGTGTACGGCAGCGGTTTGTAACTTCCTTCGCCGTCCTCCAAGGTCACACGGGCTGTGACAAGCGGCATCGATTTCTCGCTGTATGTGCCGCGGGCAGTGGCAGAAAGCGTCACTTCTCCGTCCACATCGATATCTTTGAGGGACGAAGTGAACTTAGCCGGCACGAGCGCCAGCAGCGGCTTGATCTGCCATTTGCCTGTTTGCACAGTCAGGTTCGTGTTATACTCTCCGGAACTGAAACAAGGCGTCCCTACTTCGCCGTCCATAGAGAGCGCGAACTCATTGATCTGCAGTCTGGTACCATCGACAATCACCCGCTCGGTGCCCTCTGCCAAAAGAGCCGGCAGACGAAGTTGCAAACGGAGGTTGTCGGCATACTTATCCCCTTTGAGCGCGACTGACACACCGTTTGCCAGCAAATCCAGTTGCGCCCCTTCCATATGATCTTTTTCCAAGGCGGTCAACGTGATATGCGTGTCATACAAAGAAGCCGATATGGTATCTTTCTCATCCTCGAACGTCAAAGTGCGCGCTTCAACGGTGAGTGCTTCATCCCAGCCCACCGAGCGTAATTGCCATACGCCGACTGTATCTGTTTCCTCTTTTTCGGTAGTGTCGGTCACAAACACATCGAAGTTGGTCTGTCCATCTGAAGCAATATAAACATTTGCCTCTGCATCCTTGAGCACAAAACGTTTGACATAGACATTACCATCTATCGCATCCAATAATTTGACTGATGCAATCAGTTCAGGAACCGCGAGCAAGGTATCCGACTGGGCCCCTTTCATTGGATTAATCAGATATACGTCCTTGACGGATACGCCGAAATACGGGAAGGTGGAGAAGAAAGTAAGGTCCACTTCACCTATCTCATGGTCACACGCCACATATTTGTCCGCCACTTGACGGGCAATAGGCGTCAGACGTTCCGGCGTGAAGACCAGATAGATAGCGGTCAGTGCCACTACTATCACCGTCATCACAATGCCGAACAGCGTCCAACCGA
>JAFWAK010000048.1 GCA_017507715.1 Paludibacteraceae bacterium
GATACTTAGCGCCCGCAATCAGCGCTCCCATATCCAGGGAATAGATCTGTTTCTTCTTCATGTTCTCCGGCACATCACCGCGTACGATACGATGTGCTAAACCTTCGGCTATGGCAGTTTTACCCACACCCGGTTCTCCAATAAGGATAGGATTATTCTTTGTACGACGACTTAGAATCTGTAGTACACGACGTATCTCGTCGTCTCGACCAATGACAGGGTCTAATTTGCCCTCTCGAGCTCGCTCGCAGAGGTTGATAGCAAACTTCTGTAAGTTTTCGTTGTTGGAATTGTTGTTATTCATAGTTGTATAGTGTTTAGTTAATTATCAATGTTCACTAAACAATGTACAAACTATGTTCCAAATGCCATTAGACTGACAAAATGGCAGTCAGTTTTTCCAACAATGCCAGCATGTTTGGTAATACCAGATCGGCTTTCTCGTCCCACAAATCGGAATCGGGTAGAATACCGGTGTTGACTGCGATGGTATAGAGACCTGCCGCCTTGGCAGCACGTACACCCAAAGGCGCATTCTCGACCACCAGACACTCCTCTTTCTTAAAGCCCGAGCGCTCCCATGCCTTCAGATACGGTTCAGGATCGGGTTTGCCTTTGGTCACATCAAACGAGGAGATGATTCCCGTAAAGACATGATTGAATGTCTCATTGAGGGCATCAATCAGGTTGCGTTGTCCGCTTCCTGTTACCACCCAGCACTCCACGCCATGCTTGTGCAGGTAACGAAGCACTTTGTCCACGTCTGGAATAATACCCGGAAAACCTCCTGTCATCTCGGTGAAGTGCTGTGACTTATCCTGATAAATTGCTTCTATCAGTTCCGGAGAAGCGTCTGTGCCGTACATTTGTCGGTGGTGCTCTTGAATGACCCCTGTACTCGTGCGGCCTTCATTACGATAACATTCCATCGCCGTATAAGGCAACCCGTGCTTGGTCATCGCCCAAGCCCATGACTCCGCATGGTAGGGCATGGAGTTATACAGCACGCCGTCCTGGTCAAAAAAGACTGCTTTCAAAGTATGACCGAATGGTTTTTCGAGTGCCGGGCTACTCGACCGCGCACCAAAGATCGTACTTCCTATGTGCACCATCGTAGAGCCGCATTCGATAGCAATCCGAAAATCGTCGCTCATACCCATCGAAAGAATCGGATAACTCGGATGATTCTGTTTGTTCAGACAATTCTTCGCCTCCATAAAGCACCGCCGTATCTCTGTCTCGTCCTCTGTATTGGTAGCCATAGCCATCAGACCCCGTATGCGTATACTATGCAGATAGGTATTACTAAAGTCTAGGATAGGTAGCACTTGCATAGGACTTAACCCCGTTTTACTCTCCTCTTTGGCTACATGCACTTCCAGCAATACATCCTGCACAATACCCAATTTGGCTGCTTCGGCATCAATGGCTTTGAGTAATTTCTCTGAATCGACCGATTGAATTAGATACGGGCGTAACTTCATCAAGTCACGCACTTTATTGGTCTGCAGATGTCCGATAAAATGCCAGTGAATATCGGCCGGTAATTGACTTACTTTGCGTTGCAGTTCCTGCACACGACTTTCTCCGAAATGACGTTCTCCCGCTTCGTAAGCCGTGCGAATAGCATCGATGGGTTGGAACTTACTTACGCACACAAGCGTGACATGTGCCGGTATGTGCGCACGCACTTCCTCTATATTTCTTACAATCCCTTCAGCCACTCTACGTACGGGTTAATATAGCGTTCTTTCTTTTCGGGGTAAACGGTGTTGAGATCCACCATAATACCCGTTTCATATACATTCGCTAACTCATCATTGATGGCGTTGCCGAAGAACTGCAGGTCGTTCGTCAGATTGAGATAGGCAGAGAACATAGGCGGTATTACCGTTCCTTGCTCACGTATCGCACGCTGGAGAATATGATAGTTCTCCTGTT
This sequence comes from Paludibacteraceae bacterium, assembly GCA_017507715.1. Taxonomy (GTDB): domain Bacteria; phylum Bacteroidota; class Bacteroidia; order Bacteroidales; family Paludibacteraceae; genus Colicola. The sequence goes on from JAFWAK010000048.1 coordinate 1,942, forward strand.
TGTCTTCTCCTTCAAATGGACTATTCTTGAGCGGCTCGGAGAGGAAAGGTTGATAGGGCGCAAACAGTCCTTCTTCTCCCCAATGATACTGCTTGAGGTAGGCATATATCAACTCACGCGCAGTCTCATTATAGTCCGGATAAATAGTAACTTTGCCAATCATCCAGCGTATATCGGGATTGTTGTACATGACAGCCCCGATACCATCCCAGATATTATCCAGCGCAAAGAGCGCCTTGATGCCCATCTCGCGTTTCTGATACATAGGCTGCACGAATGCTCTACCGAACTCAATGGTATGCGGCAAGTAGTCCTTGATGAACCGCTCCGAGTAGTGAAACAGGTGTGCGGAAGTAATGAACGGCTGTCCGTTGCGAACCTCTGCTTCATGCCCGAGCAGATACCGGTAGCCTCCTATAATTTGTTGATGCTCCGGGTCCCACACGATGAGTTGATGGTATGGTTTAGCCATCGTGTCCATCTCGTCGATATCCATCTCTTGTCCCGTAGCACCTCCTCCGTCACGATAACTGATCTCACGCAGACGCGCTATCTCGCGCATCACATTCGGGCATTCATGGGCGGTGATATCGTATATCAAGTTGTCCGCTTTATTTGACGGACGAAGCAAATGGCCTTCCAACTCTTTGAGTAGAAGCGATGTCTCAACTGCCGGAATGATTTCTTTCATTATCATTGTTCTTTAAACTTTCAACTTTCCTCTTTACAAATTGAGCCCATTCTTTGGGCGATTTACTATGGTCAAAAGTGGTGTAGGGGATAGGCGGCAGCACATGCACTTGGAAATGCTTGCCGTGCGCGCCGTACATCTCGTCCACGAGGTACAGCATCTCGATATTCAGGCGGATATGCAGCCATTTGCGGATGAGTGCCAGCGTGTAGAAGAAGCGGCTGTTACGGCCTTCGAAATAGATGGGCACGATATCGCGCCGGTATTCCTTGGCGCGTTGTACGAAGTTCTTCTGCCATTCCAGGTCCTGTATCTGCCATTTACCATCAATACGTTGCAGTCTGCTGCATGCTCCGGCAGGGAACGTGAGTACGTCGGTCTCAGCTTCCCACATCCGTTGTTGTGCGGCAGCTTGCTCTTTGCTCAACGCGCCGGTTTTGCTCACCGGAGCCCACAGGTCCGCTATTGGCGCCATGAACATCAGCAGTTCATTGACGATGACTTTCAAAGGGCGTTCCCGTCTTCCATTGATCATCTGCGCAATGATCATACCGTCCAGTCCGCCTAAGGGGTGGTTGCTGACGAAGATGACCGGTTTACCGTCCGCCGGGATATTCTCCAGTCCTTCGATAGACGCCGAGCAACCTAACTCTTCGCTGATTACCTTGTCGATGAACGGATAGCCGTTCAGGTCGGGGTATTTGCGCAGGAAGGCATTCATCTGTTCCACATGCGTGATGCGCTCCAGATAACGTATCAAGAAGCGCGGTACGTGTGCTGTGGGTGCTTTTTGCCGCAAAACAGCCGGTATGTCAAACTGCAAAGGCATGTCTTATTGCACAGCGTGCAGGATATCCATGATTTGGGTCTTGGCGATGGAGATGAACTCGCAGTCGTAGGACTTCAAGGCCTGCTTGAGGGCAAAGACTGCATCGTCCAGCATGTTGGCTTGTACGAGGAAGGCTACGTTCTTACGCGTCTCTTTCTCGCCGTCAATCGTGATCATCTCTACGCGTGCCTTGTACCAATAGGCGCCGTCCTTATTCGGAATAACGTCGTAGAACTGACTGCGCTTGCAGTTCTGTACCTCACAGTCGCCGAAGATAAACGGCTTGATCTCTTCCATTAGACAGTTCTCGGCATCTGCAAAACTCACTGCGCCGTCAATCAGGTAAATCTCTTTGACCTTACCCGGGTTGTCTTCACCCGTCTGGCGGTCGTACTTAACTTTAATCTCGTGAAAAATCATATGCTAAATCTAAAATCTAAAATATCAAATCAGCGACGCCTGTTGCATCGAATTGATCCTGCGGCATTGGCCGAATGGTGCCGGACCAGAAGAGCAGCGGCGATACCGGGTTATCATCAATGACTTTGTCTATCGTGTGCTTCTCGTCCTGCATGAGTTGCCATCCGGGTTGCAAGAGGAATATCACATCGCCTGTGTGGCGCTTGCAGAGTGTGGTGTTCAGCATCGGATAACGCACGGCTTCGTGTCCCGGCATAGCTATCTGCACGCCCTCAAAATCCATCAGGAAATTGGCCACTTGGCGTTGAATGGTTTCCAGACTCAGTCGTTTCTGCTCAATGAGCGTGCGGTTGAGGTATATTGACTGCCCGTACGCGCCGTCCACCCATCGCTCGTGTCCGTAGAGCGCCATGAGATAGGTGCCGGTCAGGGCTGCAGCGCGGTCAGCATTGAACTGCTGCACAGGCATGTGAATATCGCTCAGCGTCTGTGCGTCAGTGCCAAATATCGGACGACCGACCACCAGCACTTGATAGTTCGTGCGGCCGATACGTTTGTCCAACTGCTCCATGAGATAGCCCAAGTCCTGGTTGAGCCATAGATACATATCTTCCTGCTCGGCACTGGCGATACGGTCGGAATGTGCCGCAGGACTGAGAGTGTTGAGTTGCAGCATAAGCATATCCGGAGTGTTGTCCATGCCCATTTTTTCGGCTTTCTGGATAGCCAGCGCCAGTTCGATGACTAAGGTATTGGCTTCCGGTGCATTAAGCAGAACCTGCTTCACGTCGTAGGAGAACCCTTTCTTACGTTCCTGTGCAGTAGGCGCTGTGTAGGTCAGCATATCCATGCGCGGCGTCCACTGGCGTGCAGCGAGCGTAGCGATACGTCCGGCTTTGTTCTGCTCGAAGGCGGCTGAAGGGAGCCCTTCGCTGTAGGCAGCAGTGGCCACCCATAGTTGTTCTGTGGGGTCTAACCAACAGCAGGCGTTGGCGGCATGTCCGGCCATGAGAACGGCCGTTGAGGGCTGTAGACCGATGGCGTATATCTTTGCCTCGGGATAGGACAGACGCATCTTATCGGTCATGGTCTGCGAGAGCAGGTTCTTGGCGGATATCTGTTGTTTGGTGCCGATGCCGCGCACGGTCTCGTCCTCCAGCATCGTATGTACCTTGCGGTCCCGACGGACAAAATAGGTATCGGTGGTATAACCGTGCCGATCAGGCGTGACACCCGTCATGAGGGTTGCTGTAGTCTCATTCCCGCCGTACACCAAGTGAGGATAAGCAATCGTCGTCTGGAAGGCTTCTTCACTGAGCGTACGGATGCCTCCTTGCTGCCAATAAGGACGCAGGGTGGCGAGGTTCTCCGCCGTCAGACCGTCCACGACGGCCACTACCGTCAGACGCGGTGCGGCATACAGGCTGACCGTCATCAGGCAGCCTATTAACGTATGATATAGATAAGTCTTGCGCATAGATGTGTCAAAGGAATAATGAGTAAACGCCAGCCGAAGCCTACTAACGGATGGCAGGAGAAGAAGGTCAGGAAGACCACGATGAGTATCAGCAGCAGATACGGTATACCTGCTATCAGTTCGAGCCACCAAGACCAGCGTTGCCGCTTGCGGTCGAAGAGGCTGATGAGGGCTACTATCAGGAAATAGAGTGCCAGCCCGAGCGGCCAGGAGGCGTACCACGGTGTCGGCTCTATTTCAAACGGCGCCGCATCACTCTCGCTCACCAAAGGCGTGCCGTCTGTCAGCCGAGCCTCTTGCAGGAAGAACATCAGCTCTTCCGGCAGGAACAGCCGTTGCTCGGACGTCATCGGTTGGTCCGCTCTGGGTCCGAAGAGCAGGTTAATACCCGCGTTCTCCCAAGAGAGGGCACCAGTGTAATGACGAATGAACGCGCGGTAGGTCACACCCGTATAACCCGTATAATCGGAGATGATCGTATCGTCTAAGGTGCGGGCGATGAGGAAATAAGGGCGCGTCGCGCAGTTGTCGAAGACGAAATTATAGAGGTACTGTCGGTTCTCCGGTTGGAAGTTTGTCAGCAGTGCCTGCCATAGTTCTTCGCGTTGCTCGATCGTCAGGTTCAATACCTGTTCATAAACCGGACGCTGCGTCTGTTCGTACTCGCGCATGAACCAGTAATAGGGCGAAGCGCCTAACTCATACCAGGTCTCGCCGCGCACGAACTTCCAATAGAAATGCTCGGTGTTGAAATTGAAGATGCCGTAGTTGAAGACGACATCGAGGTCGTTAGTCTCGTCCGTCACGCGGATGGCTGTGTGCCCGTAACGCGCGTATAGTTCTTCACCCGGCGTGCAGGTGAGCAGCGATATACGGGCGTTATCCGTCATGTCCGGCAGGGCATAGGCAGCCAGACTCAGCATCAGGCTTACGGAAAGGACATATGTACGAAGGTGTCTGAACATCTAACTGATAATCCAATAGGGTAGAATAGTACATGCCAATCCCAAGAGCCAACCCGCACATACTTGTGCGCTCGTATGCGCATCCAGATAGAGGCGTGCCCACATCAGCAGCCAGGATAGGCCGAACCATACGCACAGCGTGGACCAGGTAGGAATAGCGCCGATGCCCAGACAATAACTGATTATACCGCCTACTAAGCCGCCGAAGCCTGTTAGATGGGCGCTTATCTTCCACCATCGGTTGATGAGCATCACCGAGCCTAAGGCCAGGGTGGCTCCTATTGCTACACCGGATAGATAACTCGGCGCATGGAGTATCTTCACTAACAGATAGCACCAGAACACGAAGCCTAGCGCCGAATAGAGATAAGGCATCGTGCGTTCTGCCGGGTTGTCAATATAGAGGTCTTTGACCTGTCCGCGCTTCATCATGATCCAGATGGCCGTGATGGGAAGCACGCAGGTAAGGATAAACGTACCGATGATAGCCACACTCATCCACACGCCGGTCAGCGGTGCTACTTGCAGCGAGTGCGCCCAACAGAACAGCGCCATGCCATAAGTGGGCACGAACAGCGGATAGAAAAGCACGCTGAGCGTCTGGGCTATTATGTGGAGGATCTTGCTCATAGCAGTCGTTTACGCATGCGGGCAACAGGTATGCCGAACTGGTCACGATATTTGGCAATCGTACGACGGGCGATAGGATAGCCGTGCTGCGCCATGAGATCCACTAACTGGTCATCCGTCAGCGGGTTCAGTTTGTCTTCGTTCTCAATGAGTTCCAGCATTACTTTCTTAATCTCGCGTGTCGATATCTCATCTCCTTCGGCATTGGTCATCTTCTCCGAGAAGAAATACTTGAGCGGGTAGATGCCGAACCGTGTCTGGACATATTTGCTGTTGCTCACGCGGGAGATGGTGGATACGTCATAGCCTGTCCGGTCAGCTATATCCTGCAGCACCATCGGCTTGAGGCTGCTCTCTTCGCCGTCCAGGAAGAAATCGTACTGCGCTTTGAGGATAGCCGTCATGGTCTTCATCAGCGTCTCGTTACGCTGCTTGATGGCATCGATGAACGACTGTGCCGCTTCTATCTTCTGCTTGATGAACTGCTTGGCTTCCTTGCCTTCTTTGGATTTAGGCATGCGCTCGTATTCCGATAGCATGTCCTTATAGTCGCGGCTTACATGCAGTTCCGGGATGTCGCCCGTGTTGAGCACGACGAATAACTCCTCGTCGCGTTCCTCGATGGTGAAGTCCGGAATAATGGTCTCCCGCTGCGTCTCATAGACATTTCCGGTAAAGGCGTTCGCGGGTTTCTGGTTCAGGCTGACTATCTCTTTGATGGCGCCTTGCAGGTCTTCGTCTTCCAACTCCCAGCGCTGTTTGATGATATCGAAATGATGTTTGGAGAACGCATTGAAATAATGCTCAATGATAGCATGGGCAAAGCCCAGACTCTCGTTATTCGGGTCGTTCTCTATCTTGACGTCCAACTGACGCAGCAGACACTCCTGCAGTGTCGAACTGGCGATACCGGGAGGCTCGAAGAGCTTGATCTGGTTGACGATCTCTTCCATCTCTTCATCGGAGATGCTGATCTGCTCTTGGAACATGAGGTCATCTACCAACTGCTCGGTCGTGCGGCGCAGATAGCCGTCGTCGTCTATGTTTCCCAGCACCCATTTGGCAACATGTCGCTGCGGTTTGGTCATGTGCGTCAGGTACACCTGCGCTTTCAGTTCCTCGATCAGGCTGCTTCCACCGATGATAGGCACTTCGCGCCGGTCGTCATCGACCGGACTGTACTGCTGATGCAGCATGTAACTGGGTGTCTCGTCGTCGGAGATGTACTGCTCGTAGTTGAAGTCGTCGTTCTGCAGCGGGTCGCGTTGCCGTCCGTCGTCGTAGCCGTCCTCCGGTTGGTAATTCTCATCGAACTCATCATACTCCTCATGTTGCATTAACTCTTCGTCACGCCCTTCCTCCAAGGCCGGGTTCTCCTGCAACTCTTCGTTGATACGCTGATTCAACTCCACAGACGGCAATTCAAGCAGGCGAATCGTCTGGATTTGTGTCGGGGACAACTTGGTTGTCTGCGATAAGTTCTGGTTGAGTCCGATAGATTGCATATATCAAAAATCAAAAATCTAAAATCTTAAATCAGTTCGAGTACATTACTTGTAATGTACGAAAGCTGTTCCTCGTTCAGTTCGGTATGCATCGGCAGCGAGAGGACGCATGCCGCTAGTCTCTCTGCCACGGGGAAGTCGCCGTCTTTGTAACGCGGGTCGAGGTATGCTTTCTGTTGGTGCAGCGGCACGGGATAGTATATCATCGCTGGAATACCGCGTTCTGCCAGTCCTTCGCGTAACTTGTCGCGATCGGCACCTACTACGCGTAGCGTATATTGGTGGAACACATGTGTGGAGTTCGGTTCGCGACCCGGAATGAGCAGTTTGTCGTTATGGCCGAAGGCCTCGTCATAATACGCTGCGGCGGCTTGACGGGCAGCGATATACTCGTCCAGATGTGGCAACTTGGCATCCAGCACAGCAGCCTGAATACTATCCAGACGGCTGTTGACACCTATCATGTCATGATGATAACGCACCACCATGCCGTGGTTGGCGATAGCCCGCATCTTAGCGGCCAGTTCATCATCGTTGGTGAAGATGGCACCGCCGTCGCCATAGCAGCCTAAGTTCTTCGACGGGAAGAAACTCGTGCAGCCGATGTCGCCCATCGTGCCGGCCTGCTTGGTCTCGCCGTTGGCGAAGGTGTACTTAGCGCCGATGGCCTGACACGCATCTTCCACTACATACAGATGATGCTCCTTGGCCAATGCTAAGATAGCCTCCATGTTCGCGCACTGGCCGAACAGATGTACGGGCACGATAGCTTTGGTACGCGGGGTAATGGCGCGACGCACGGACTCGATATCCATGTTCATCGTCTCCCATTCTACGTCCACCACTACGGGCGTCAGACCGAGCAGCGCCACCACTTCTGCTGTGGCGATGAAGGTGAAGGTAGGCGTGATGACCTCATCCCCGGGTTTGAGCCCGAGACCCATCAGCGCTATCTGCAGCGCGTCCGTGCCGTTGCCTACGTTGATCACGTGTTTGGCGCCGGTGTACGCCTCCAAGTGCGCTTGGAAGTCCGCTACTTTCTGTCCTTTGACGAAGGCGGCTGAATCAATCACCTCTTGTATGCCTGCGTCGATGTCCTGCTTGATACGCTGATATTGCGTCTGCAGGTCGACCATCTGAATCTTTGTCATTGCTCTAAGATAAATTCCACTACGCCAGGGAAGGCCCAAGCGGTAGTAATGAAGGGGTTGGTATATTCGATATCGACATCCAGTTTGTCGGTGCGTTCAGGTGAATAGGTGCAAGAGGCCTGTATGTCGGTGGGTTGCACTTGTGCGAAATGCGCCATGCCGACGCGGACGCTCACTTCCACTTCTTGCGGGAAGAGGCGGATATGATAGCCTTCGGGCACACCTTTGACATGCAGCGGCACCATGAATTTCTTCTCCGTGAACCGCTCCGCCACTATTTGCACATCGACACTGTCTATGTCGTTGCGCAGGCCGCCAACCTTACGGATAGCCACGCGTACGTTGGTCGTGTCCATCACATCCGTCAGCACTATATGCGTAGTATAAACGGTGTCGGTGACGTTGAGTCGCTTGTCCTCGCCGAAGACCTTGATACGCTTGCGACCGAGCGTCGGACCGCTCACTATCTGGTATTCCGCGGCAGGCGTTATCTCGCCGTCGAAGGCCAGCGCCACACTCTTCTCCTGCTCTGTAAAATAGGCGCAGGTAATCTCTTCGGGATGAGTGGCAATAAGGAGGCTCGTACCCTGCAATATATCACTCAGACTACGTCTGAGCGCATCGGATGGTACGTGTATCGTTCCTTTCTCGCCGTGGATATAGGAATGCAGGTCGATGGTCAGACGCAGCGGGTCACGATGGTACGCATTGAGCCGTGCTCCGGCGTCACGCACCTCTATCATCACCGTATCGGGCAGACCCGGCTCCGCCAGACCGATAGCACCCGGTTTGCCGGTGTACTGAATGAGTACCGGCACGCGCGTGTTGCGCACCGACTGCATCGCATGACCATACCAGATGGCCGCTGCCAGCACGACAAACAGCAGGAAAGTCAGGATATCCCTTTTCATCATTTAGCAATCGCGGCTCGCCGCGAAGCACTTATCACTTATTATTTCTTCTCCTCTTTCGGAGCGGCTTGAGCGTCAGCTACGTCTGCATAGACGCTATCTTTGCTCACTTTGATGGTTACGTCCTTGGCGATGGTGATGATGAAGGTGGTGTCCTGCACCTCTTTGATCTCACCGTAGATGCCACCGGCGGTGACTACCTTATCGCCTTTCTTCATAGACTCGCGTTGTTTCTGCAATTCTTTCTGCTTCTTCGTCTGCGGACGAATCATGAAGAAATAGAAGACCACGAAGATGAGGATCATTATGATCCAGAACGACCATTGGTTACCTTGTTGTGCAGCGCCTTCTGCGGCCTGCAAGAAAATTAAATTCAGCATAATTATTTAAGTTTTAAAATGTTTCCCATAACCCATAACCGATAACCGCTACTTCACTGCTAACGCCTTAAAGCACGTGCCGCTGTTCTTGAGTTCGCGCAGAATCTCGGTCAGGATGCCGTTGATGAACATATAACTCTTGTCGCCGGAGTAACTCTTCGCCAACTCGATATATTCGTTCATTGATACGGTCAGCGCGATATCTTCGAACTCGAGAATCTCCGCCAGAGCCGTTTCTAATATGATACGGTCCATGTACGCAATACGGTCGGCTTCCCAGCCCTTGAGGTGGCTGTTGATCAGTTGCTCGAACTGCTCATGGCCGTCGATGGCTTTGGTGAGCAGGGTAGTGGCGAACTGCAGTTCGTCCTCGTTGTCGAACATCTCCAATAGCGGCTCGTCGGGCGTGCTGTCGGACTTGAAGCGCTTGATGGTCTTGATTACGTAACTGAGCACGATGTCGGCATCGATGGACCAGTTAGCCTTGTCTAACGTCACTTCCATCTCGTCGAGCGCATCGCTCAGACCGTCGTTATTGGCCAGCAGGTTCTGGTATATCAGCCGCCATACGCGCTTGTCGTCCTCGTAGGTGCAGTTCTCCGCCTCCATGTAAGCACGGTAGAAATCCGACTCCACGAGCCGCTTGTAGGTGTCGATGACGGCGGTCATGCCGCTGTCCCAACTCAAGCGCTGCTCCTCCACACGCTTGCGCAACGCGCGGTTCTCGAATAGCTGCTGCGCCAACCTGTTCTGCACAAAACGGCGGTTAGGCGTCCAGTTCGAGTGTGTCGCACGGGCACGGCCTATCTGCTCCTCCATCTGCTGCTGCGCATAAGCCGTCAGCTCATTGGCGAATGCCAACAGCACGAAATACAGATCGTACGTGTCAGCAAAACTCTTTGTCAACTCTTTACGAGCGGTAGTGACGGTCTTGTCTTTGTCCTGATAGTACGCGAACAGCGTCTGTACCACCCTCGTCCGAACCATTGTTCTATTGATCATATCTTCTAAAAAATAGTGTTCGCTCACATGCGCGCAAAACGCGCTTTTTCAAAATCGGGTACAAAGGTACTACAAAAAAATGACATATGCAAGCATATGCCATTCTTTTCGCGATTTTTCTTCGCTTTTGATCTGTACCTCACTTAATATATTAAAGTCCTCTTTACCCATCGTGACCACATCCGATGTGCCCGAGATCCTCTCAATCATTACCTAATATGCTATCAAACATTGAGGCTCACCCAATGATCACCCAAAGATCCCCCAAGGATCGCCCAAGGATGAGCACCGATTTTTGACAAATTGGCGCTTTATATGTATATATACATAGTATATATACAGTTTTTGTTCATAAATTATAGTTTGAGAGCGAGGCCGAGGAAGTAAGTACGGGGCATGGTGGGACCGTAGATGTAATTGGCATCGCGGAACTCGCCCTTGTCGATATCACGCTGATACTGGTCGAGGATATTCTTGACACCTCCGCTGATCTCCAAGCAGTAATGCTTGTAGAGATGGATATCGTAGGCAAGACGGATGCCTAACTCCCAGAAAGTGGGCGTCTCGGTCTGTTCGTCCTGTGCGATAAATCCTGCCAAGTGCGGAACGAGCATGGAGCCCGTCGCTTTGCCATTGATGGAGATGGTGAAGTCATGCACGGGTTGGATATCGAAGAGCAGATAGGCGTAGTTATCGGGCGTATGGAGCATGCGCTTCTGCGCGGGTACGTCAGCACTCCATTGAAGCGGCTCGATATAGCGGCTCTGCTGATAGGTATAACCCATAGAGAGTTGAAAGTTGAAATCCCGCTTTTGATAGTTGAGTTTGCCTTCAAGATTGAGTCCTCCGACCCATGCGCCGCGTGCGTTGGTGCGGGTGAATAGCACGTTTCCTGCCGCATCTTTGCCGTCCTCGCGGAGGAAGAAGACGTCCTGCAGATAGGTATAGAAACCTTCGGCGGTGAGGTTGACTTCCAAGGCGTCGAACTGACGGTACCAGTCGATGCTGAGTGTGGCGCTATGCGAATACTCGGGTTTGAGGTTCGGGTCGAGCGTGATGAGGGATACATTTCCGCCGACGGCCGCCACATGGAGGTCTTCGTCATAGGCCTGCGGTGCCCTATAGCCGCTGCTGTATCCGGCACGCAGGACGAGACCGTTAACAGGCGTATAGCGGAAGGTGGCACGCGGTGTGCAGACCGGTTTGGGCAGCAGGTTATGCTTCTCCAGTCGCGCACCGAGCAGGACACTCCAATGCGTGTTTTTCCATTCGTTCTGTGCATAGACGCCGACTACATGCACCTTCTGCGTGATATCACGCTGATAGCCCAGCATGCGGTCATGCAGGCCGTTATAGTTATATTCGGCACCTATGGTGAGGTCGCCGTTCATGCGTCCGCAGGGGTAGGAGAAGCGGTACTGCAGGCCGGTGTTGGACGTGAGGTCTTTGCTGCGTCCGTAAGCCGCTGTGTCGCGTCCGGCACCGAAATAACTCTCGCGTCCGATATGCTGGATGGCGGAGTAGGCGGAGACGAAATGGCGGTTATCTTCCGAGAACCAGTCGAAGGACAGCGAACCCGCGTCGATATTATGGCGCAGCTGTTCGGCTATATCGGCTGTATGGGGCTCGTCATCGAGGCGGTTACCTCCGCGGCGATAGTCGGTGGTATGATGGTATTCGGCCGTGATCTTGCTATACGCCGAGGTCTTGAAGAAGAGGCGTGTGCCGGCGGTGGTGGCACGTAGTTTGGGCAGTTCGCTGAAGCCGTCGTTGTCGCGGTCATAAGCGCTGCGCGTACGATGAGAAGCGAAGAGGTAAGCGCCTATCTTGCGGTTCTCCGACATGACGGAAGCGTTGAGGTCGGTATGGATATCATAGCCGGCATGCTCGTTGATATGCGAGGTATTGGAGATATTGACGAAGTTCCGCACGGGTTCCTTGGTGATGATATTGACGACACCAGCAATAGCATTGGCGCCATACATGGCCGAGCCACCACCGCGCACGACCTCAATGCGGTCGATCATCGCCGAGGGTACTTGCTCGAGTCCATAGACGGCAGCCATGGAGGAGAAGACGGGTCTGCTATCCATGAGGATCTGGGTGTACTGGCCTTGGAGTCCGTTGATACGCAGTTCGGTCTTGCCGCAGTTGGAACAAGTGTTCTCCACACGCAGGCCGGGTTGGAAACAAAGCGCATCGGCTACGCACGGTACGGCTGTGGTCTCGAACAGTTTAGGCGAGAGCACATTGACGATGGTGGCGGTCTCCTGCCGTTTGGTGGCATAGCGGTTGGCGGTGACGACGACGCTGTTGAGTTGCTGCGAGACCTCGCGGATGACGGCTTTCAGCTCCTTGGTCTTGTCCTCCTCGATGAGGATAGGCAGTTCGAGGGTCTCATAACCCACGAAGCTGAAGACGATGGTCTGTCTGCCAATAGGCAGGTCTTTGAGGAAATAGTGACCGGACTCATCGGTGACCGTACCGATATTCGTGCCTTTGAGCTGCACATTGACGAAAGCCAAGTGCTCGCCGGTCTGTTCATCCAATACGTGTCCCGTCAAGTGGGCGTCATACTGCGCCATGACGGGAAGACAGCATACAGTACACAGTATATAGACTAAAATACTCTTTAACTCCTTCATTCTTTCACTCTTAATCTTGCTCTTTCTTCTCCAAATCATATCTGAACCCTATATAGACTTTCCAACCGGTGGTAGGTCCGCATACCATCGAGGCATCGAAGTCAGGCCCGAAGGGGACATCGGCTGCGATGATAGGCGTGTCCTGACGGAAGTTGGTCATGTTCTCTGCGCCGAGATAGAGGCTGCAGGTACGGAAATACTTGGTGACCTGCGCCATGAGTTGCGGATACCACGTGAGTTGCTTGGACGTGCCATGGCCTCCTGCGAGGTCACCGTATGCGGTAAAGCCGTCCGGCATACGTCCCACGCCGTTGAACTGCGCCGTGACGTCAAACTGCCATTTCTTCAGCGGCGTCTGGTAACTGGTGGAAATGATGCCCTTGAAGCGGTTGGTGAGGGCTTTGGAACGCAACTGATACGTTATTTCTCCCGCAGGGTCGTTCAGGTCCGGAGCCACTCCGGTAGTCTGCTTGACGTCGGTGTAACGGAAAGCAAGGGTCCACGTCCAGCCGCGCAGCACTTCCATCGAGGCCTCCACCTGTGTGCAGTGCGCGAAAGACTTGCCGTTAATGTCGCTCTGGTTATATATATGCACGGCGTGCGGGGCCTGATCCAGATCAACGATGAGGGAGTTGAGGAAATGCGTGTAGTAATACTCCGCGGAGAGTTGCAGTTCCTTGCTTCCCATCGGGATATAGAAAGTCGTGCTGAGGCCTGCGTTCACCGCCCGTTCCTGCTGGATGTCTAAAGTGAGGTTGAGCGTACGGCTCGACGGCAGGACAAATGCATTGTCAGCTATCGCATTCGGACTACGATAACCCATGCCGACACTTCCGCGCAGCGTCCACCATTCGAAAGGTGTATAGCGTATGTTCATACGCGGCGTAAAAAAGAAGCCGTAACGCGTCGAATAGTCGGCACGCACACCGGCCACAAGCGACAGCATCTCATCGTATTTGAAGTTATACTCGGCGAAGAGGCCGGGCGTTACTTCGTAACGATCGAGATTATGGGTTACGGGTGACGGGTTACCGGTTACGGGAAGAACTAATGTCTCGTCGTATTTGTCGAAATTAACCGATAAGCCGGCAGAGAGACGATGGTCGTTATCAACCTCTCCGACACCTTCGAAATTACCCTGCCAGATAGCATTGATATAGGCATTGGTCTGCGCCGCATGCCAATCGCGCAAACCATATTGGTTCTGCAGGTTATGATAGCTGGCAGCCGCTATGACAGCCACACTGCTTCCGGACTCGTCGTCATAGACATAGCCGTTTTTCATAAATCCTTCCAATCGCCAGGTATTTAAATTAATTAAATACGGGTTAGCGATCGTATCGGATAGTTGTCCGCCTCTTCTACGGTCATATAGTCCGCGTACGAAAGCTTGGAAGGTGTAGTCACCATGGCGGTAGAACCAGCGGTTGGCGAGGTTGGCATTCTGCACTTTGGGCATGTCGGCAAAGCCATCGTTATTGCCGTCCATCGCCATATAACTGCCCGTATAATGGGCTAAAATACCGGTGTATAGCGACTCGTGATGGCAGTGCTCGCCGTGCTCGTGTTCATGCTCGTGCTCCTTGAGAGGGATCTGCCATCCGCCTTCGATATTCGCCTCCGCCATCAGTTCGGAATTGAACATGAGGTTGAGGCTGAGCGGGTTCTGAGTCTGCGGTTTGAGCAACTCCACGTTGATCTGTCCGGAGATGGCTTCATAGCCGTTGATAACGGAGGATGTACCTTTGCTGACCTGGATAGAGTTCATCCATGGGCCGGGTATGTATTCGAGTCCGAAACTCTGCGCGAGTCCGCGTACGGCCGGTGTGTTCTCCTGAATGAGTTGTACATAAGTACCGCCCAGACCGAGCAGACGAATCTGCTTGGCGCCTGTGGCAGCATCGGCATAAGCGACATCTACGGAAGCGCTGGTCTCAAAGGCCTCGGAGAGGTTACAGCACGCTGCACGACAGAGTTCTTCGCTATTGAGTTTCTCCGTATCAAAGGCTTCCGTACGGCTTTTGACTTTGCCTTTCTTGCGCTGCACGACCGTCACTTCCTCGATCTGGAAGTCACTGGCCTCTTGTGCGTACATTCCCATGCACGCAAATATTCCTATTAATATAATGCTAAATTTTCTCACTTCTCGTTTTTTGTTTTAGGTGCGTCCGTCTTGACCACCTGTGCGGGTTTGCCGATACGTTTGAAAGCCTGCAAGAGGGTAGGCACATCGGTTTTGCGGTTATCAAAAGTGACCGTTACGGTCTTGGTCTTGAGATCGCAAATGATATCCTTTACGCCTTTCTCGAAGGCAATATTCTTCATGACTTTGTCGCAGCACCCCTGACAATGCAGTTCGCAACTGAGGACAACGGTCTCGCGGTCGGTCTTCGCGGCATAAGTGCCGATCAACGGTAACATCGCCATAAATAGTACTAATATCTTCTTCATAAAACAGTATTTTTCGAAATCCGGTGCAAAAGTACTGCTTTTTGCGCACATACGCAATACCTAAAATTGGGTATTTTGCTGTTTTTTGTCGAAAAAGTGGCCCGCAAACTTGCTCAAATGAGAATTTTTTTGTACTTTTGCACTCGATTTCGATATTTATATGTACAAGTCGACCGACAAAATATGCGAATTGATGGCGCATGAGGAAGATGCGATCCAGATCATCAGTCGTTTCGGGCTGGAGATGGGCGTAGGTGAGCAGACCATCGCGCAGATATGCGAAGCGCATGGCGTCCATACGCCGACCTTCTTGGCGATCGTCAATTATAAGGTTTTTCACCAGCATGCGATACCGGCGGATATCGATGTGCCGACCTTGCAGCGCTATTTGCGGAATGCCCACACGTATTTTCTGGACTTCCGTCTGCCGCACTTGCGTGAGTTGTTAGTCGCCGCATTGGTGCCGGCTGACCCGACAAGTAAGATTCCGATGCTTATCGTGCGTTGTTACGATGAGTTTGTCGAGGAGATTCGCACGCATATCGAACATGAGAACGCGGGTTTGTACGCTGAGCATGAGCATGATGACCAGCGTATCACGGATAAACTGACGGAGATTAAGAACCTCATTATCAAATACTATCCCGGCACGTCGTACCAGTTGATCAGCGTGATGAGTGACCTATGGCATACGGAGCAGGATTTTGCAGACCACTGTGCGATAGAGGATGATATCCTCCGTCCGGCATTGACTAGCGAAGAGTCGCATCGCCACCGCCGCCATCAAATGCCGGAGACAGAGGAGTTGAGTGAGCGCGAACGGGACGTGCTGGTACAAGTGGTGCGTGGACTGAGCAACAAAGAGATAGCCGATGTGCTCTTCATCTCCACGCATACGGTCATCTCGCATCGAAAGAACATTGCCCGCAAGCTCAATATCCATTCGGCGGCGGGTTTAACCATTTATGCAATCGTCAACAAATTGGTTGACCTCAATAGTTTAGAATGAAAATTGTCATTATCGGGGCAGGGAGTGTAGGCACGAACCTTTACCATGCCTTCGAACTCAAAGGAATCAAGACAGAACTGGTTCATGCCCGTCCTTTGACGGCAGACCCTTCTTCCGCTCGTTTTCTGCCTCAGGCAGATGTATATATTTATACGGTGGTGGATAGCGTGTTAGCCGAGATTGTCTCCCTCGTTCATGCACCTCAGGCCCTGCATCTGCATACGTCCGGTTCGATGCCAATCACGGTCTTTGGCGCCGACAAACCGCATGCTGGCGTGCTGTATTTCTTCCAGAGTTTCAGTAGAGAAGTACTTATAGATGACTGGAGTGGGATCCCGTGTTTCTATGAGGGTCGTAATATCGATGACGTTGCGGCTATCTATTCCTTGGCGCAATGCCTCACCAGTCATATTTACGAAGCGAACCAGCATGACCGTGAGCGACTGCATATAGCCGGCGTTTTTGCCAATAACTACACCAACCTCATGTACCGCATCGCGGCCTATGTGCTGAAGAGCACGCAGATACCTTTTGAGGCCTTGTTGCCGCTGATAGACCGTACGGCGGAGAAAGTGCATGAAGTGGCGCCGAAGGACGCACAGACTGGTCCCGCGCAACGCGGAGACAAGGCGGTGATGGCGCATCATATGGATGTAATCAAGCAGTCCGCCCTCGGCTATGAACTGTCAGAACCGTTTAGCGGGGAAGAGCTAAGCGAAGTGTATCAAGCGCTCGCAGCGTTAGTCGAGAAAGGGCGAAATCATTGAGATCGTCCCATTGAATGAGAGAAGTGCCTTCAATAGAAGGCATTTTTTGTACTTTATGCACTACGAACTGCGCATGGAGTTTCTGATGGGAAAGTATGTGCGTCAGAGAAATACTCCTATCTCCTTTCGCCTTTCTCCTTTCATCTTGAGTTTCCTCGCATGGAAACTCATAGAGGTGATACCAGATATCCTTGGGGTTCTCCCGCTGGCGAATGAGGGTCTGCTGACCATCGGTGTAGATATGATAGACGAACCATCGGTCACGCACTTTCGGTCGGACCTTGCGAACCGGCAGCAGTTCGGCTGTGCCGTGTGCATAACCGAGACAGAGACTCTGGAGAGGACATAACTCACAGGCCTCTCCCAACACGGGCGTGCAATAGAGTGCGCCGAACTCCATGATGGCG
Source organism: Paludibacteraceae bacterium (assembly GCA_017507715.1). Classification (GTDB taxonomy): domain Bacteria; phylum Bacteroidota; class Bacteroidia; order Bacteroidales; family Paludibacteraceae; genus Colicola. Next base: position 19,182 of record JAFWAK010000048.1, read on the forward strand.
GAGTTGAAGAGCCGCGGATGGTTACGGTCCAAGAGGGTGTTGATATGCTGATGGAATAGTTTCTTGCCGACCGTGGTGTCAAAGGGTTCGTCTATATCCAGCAGTCGCGCCACGACGCGATACACATTGCCGTCCATGGCCGGGTAGGGCTGGTCATAGGCAAAAGAGGCGATGGCGCCAGCCGTATAGTCGCCGATGCCGGGCAGCGAGCGGATGTCTTCAAAACGGGTCGGGAACGGACTCCATCCGTTCTCTACGACCAGTTGCGCCGCTTTGTGCAGATTCCGTGCACGGCTGTAATAACCCAATCCTTGCCACTCGCGCAACACCTCCGCTTCCTCGGCTGCCGCCAAATCTCCCACACGCGGCCAGCGGGACACGAAGCGCATGTAGTACTCCATGCCTTGCGCCACACGCGTCTGCTGCAGAATGATCTCGCTCAACCAGATAGCATACGGGTCATCCGTTTCCCGCCAGGGTAAGACACGATGATTGGCATCATACCAAGCGTATAAATGATTATATAGCAGGGATTTGACCATTAATTCGGCTGTATTTTTCTGAAAAAACATGCAAAAGTACAAAAAAATCCACAAATTTGCAATTTTTTTGGCGAAAAATTTTCATATTTCATTAAATTATAGTAACTTTGCACGCTTTTTCGGATTATTGAAGGCACAATTAAACGAAAGAAACTATGACAAAAGCAGAATTGATTAGCGAGATAGCGCTCACTACCGGATACGACAAAAAAACGGTGAGCACGATTATTGAGAAATTTACGGACGGAATTAAGAGTAACATGAGCCGCGGCAAGGAAGTGTATATCCGCGGTTTCGGTAGTTTTATCACGAAGGACCGTAAGGAGCGCATCGCTCGTAACATCACCGCTCGTACATCCGTCTATGTGCCAGCTCACAGCGTACCGGTATTCAAACCGGCTCAGGAGTTCAAAGATTGTGTGCACAACCTGAAGAACAAGAAAGCGAAGAAATAAACATAATATATTCAACAACTAATTAATTAACCATTCATTATGCCAAACGGAAAGAAGCATAAGAGACATAAGATGTCTACACATAAGCGTAAAAAACGCTTACGTAAGAATCGTCATAAGCATAAGTAATTGACGGTTAACTTAGCTTTGTGGCTTCAGGCTTGCTCAAGTGTGGGCAAGTTGCCACAAGGCTTTTTTAGTATTTATTTAATCCTTTCAAGTATGAAAAGCGAACTGTTTGTTGACGTGCAGCCTACAGAGATCGCCATTGCACTGACGGAGGATGACCGCTTGCAGGAAGTGGCGCGTGAGAAACGCGACCAGGACAATTTCGCCGTAGGGAATATATACTACGGTCGTGTCAAGAAGGTCATGCCGGCATTGAATGCGGTTTTTGTGGACGTAGGTCATGAGAAAGAAGCTTTTCTGCACTATTTGGATTTAGGTTCTCAGTTTCGTACACTGCAGACGTATGTTACCAAGGCCGTTTCGGACAGACGCCGTATTCCTGTCATCACGAAAACCCCGCGTCAGCCCGAAGTAGGAAAAGAAGGACAGATAGGCGAGGTGCTCAAGGTAGGTGACCCGATTTTGGTTCAAGTTTCTAAGGAACCCATCAATACCAAAGGTCCCCGCCTCACCGCCGAGATTTCTATCGCGGGACGTAATATCGTCCTTATTCCCTTCTCAGACGGCGTGATGGTATCGCAGAAGATTAAACGCGAAGCGGAACGTCAGCGACTCAAACAACTGCTGCTCTCTATCAAGCCTGCGGGCTTCGGCATCATCGTTCGTACCGTCGCGGAAGACAAACGCGTCGCGGAGTTAGACAATGAGTTACGGCTGCTCGTAGAGCGTTGGCAGCAGACGGTTAAGTCACTGCAACAGAAAGAGCCGGTAAGCCTGGTGAGCGAAGAGATGGGACGTACGCTCGGTATTATTCGGGATGTGCTCAGTCCTGACTTCACCACTATTCAGATCAACAATCAGGATATCTATGATGAAGTGCGTCATTACCTGGAGTTGATAGCACCGGAGAGCGCGAAGATCGTTAAACTCTACAAGGGTGAACAGCCTATCTTTGACCATTTCGACATTACCCGCCAGATGAAGACGGGGCTCGGCAGAACGGTCGGTTTCAAGCACGGAGGATACCTCATCATTGACAAAACCGAAGCACTGTTCTCCATTGATGTCAATTCCGGCAGTAAGAAGATTTTTGAGGACCAGGAGGAGAATGCGTTCCAGTTTAACATGCTGGCCGCGGATGAGTTAGTCCATCAATTGCGTCTCCGTGATATCGGAGGTATCATTATCGTCGATTTCATCGATATGGACTCCAAGGAGCATCAGCAGCAGTTGTACGACTATATGCGCAAACTCATGGACCGCGATCGCGCCAAGCATAACGTGTTGCCGCTCAGTAAGTTCGGTCTAATGCAGATCACGCGTCAGCGTGTACGACCAGCGGTGGAAATGCAAGTCGAAGAAGTATGCCCGACCTGTGGAGGTAAAGGAAAGATACAGGCATCCCTCCTGTTCACCGACCAGATCGCAGAGCAAATAGCGCATGAGTACGAACAGCACGGACGAGGCATGCAATTGCATCTACACCCATTTATTTACGCGTACGTCACGCGCGGGTGGCTTAAGTCACTGGCCAGTCAATGGCACCGCAAGTATGGCGTGAAGGTGATAGAGAATCAGTCCCTCGGTATGTTAGAAACGCGATTTATTGCAGAAAAGTAAAAGAAAAGCCCGCAACACTGCGGGCTTTTTCTATTCTTCCTCCTCAATGGTCACACCAGGCACGTAGCGTTTGAGAACGCGCGCTACACCGGTAGTCCAGCTGTTGATGGAGTCGTTATCCATCTGCAGGCCGCTGATCATATGTACGACTTGGTCAATAGGCATGCCGTAACGTAGGACGCCGGAGATGAGACGGGCGTAGTTCCAGAACTCGCGGTCGAACTTATAACTCAGACCCTCAACGGTGGTCTTGAACCCGCGGGTGTTAACAAACTGGAAGTCATAGCGCTTGGAGCCGTCCTCCAGCACGACCTTGATAATCTTGCCTTTCGTCACGCTCTTCGGCAGCGCAATACCCATCTCGTCATCGGCCAGGCCGGTGAAAATCTCATAGGGCCGTCCGTCTTTAAGACCGACGAATGCAATCCATTTGTCTTTCTGATTTTGGAAGCGCACTACGTCGCATTCCAGTTCTGCAGGACGCTTCAAAAGCGTCGTTTCTTGTTGTATCTCCATAATAAATTATAAATCTTAAATCATAAATCATAAATGCTCAGTTTTGCTGAGCAGCTAGTCTCTCCGGTTTCATTCTTTTGTTGGTATTGTACTCCGTCTTCACTCACCAGATAGTTTGTCATGAGCGTCTCGCCGAGCATGGCTTCTTTGGAGTAGTTAATGTCCAACCGTACTCTTTTGCCGTAGTAGTCCGGCAGATAGGCGTCCGTCATGGCCTGCAGATAGCGGCAGCTGTTGCAATGACCGTTATAGTCGATATCTGAATAGACGATTTTATGCGGCATGCATCCCGTTGGTTCCGGAATAGTGGTCATGCGTACGCGTGGCATGTCCAGCACTTCGCCATCAACCGCTCCTTCGAAAATAGGATTGTCAAAACAATTGACTATCTCACGTTTCTCGAGGTCGAGCACCGCCCATACGGACTTGCATCGGCCGATGAGTTTGTCACCGCTGTAGATGCGGAAATCACGCGTGCTGAGCATGTGGACATTGCTTTCTATCCAGGTCTCGATACGTATCTTCTCGCAATGCGTCGGCAGTTCGTCCATCTCCACTGACAGGCGCGTCAGAATCCAGGTCAAGCCCTTCGGATGCAGCACGCGTATGCCGAAACCCAATTCATCCGCCACTATGCCGGCTACCTCCAAAAGGTAGTTCTCAAGGTTGAACAGCCGCAATTTCTTACGACCATCCACCTCTTGGTATTTTATCTCGTATTCGTAGGAATATTTCATTTTCTCAGTTCTTATTTGAGCCATCTGTCGAGCCATCCGCGGAACTCGCGCTGCCATAGAATACCATTTTGGGGTTTGAGAACCCAGTGATTCTCATCCGGGAAAATCAGTAACTCAGCCGGTACTCCTCGCATCTTGGCTGCATCGAAAGCCGCCATGGCCTGATTAGCCAAAATGCGATAGTCCTTCTCTCCGTGGATGCACAAAATCGGCGTATCCCATTTATCCACGAACTTATGCGGGCTGTTGGCAAAGGTGCGTTGTGCGATCTGGTTGTGTTTCTCCCAATAGGCGCCTCCCATGTCCCAGTTTGCGAACCACTTCTCCTCGGTTTCGAGGTATTGCATCTCGAGGTTGAAGATGCCGTCGTGCGCAATAAACGCCTTGAATCGTCCGTCATGATGACCGGCTATCCAATACACGCTGAACCCGCCGAACGATGCGCCTACGCAGCCGAGGTGGTCTTTGTCCACGTACGGTTCGGTGCAGAATTCGTCGATGGCGGTAAAATAATCGCGCATGCACTGGCCTCCGTAATCGCCGCTTATCTCTTCGTTCCATGCTTTACCAAAGCCCGGAAGGCCGCGTCTGTTCGGCGCAACGATGATATAATCGCCGGCACTCATCATCATGAAGTTCCATCTAAATGACCAGAACTGGCTCACCGGACTTTGCGGACCTCCCTCGCAGTAAAGGATGGTCGGATATTTCTTATTCGGGTCAAAATGCGGGGGATAGATGATCCAGGTCAGCATGTCCTTGCCGTCCGTCGTCTTCTGCCAACGCGGCACTACAGTCGAGCGCTCTATCTGAGAGTAGATGTTATCGTTCTCATGCGTGAGTTGCGGAATCTCTTTCTCCAATGCAGTATGCGGCTGTTCCCATTCAAGTCCTCGCGGTCCGAATTCACGGGACGGGTCGTTGAGATATTCCTCAATATCCATGCGGTAAATCTCGTTGGCCTGACGCATGGAGTGCCCCAAAAGATAGACATAATGGTCGCATACATCGCCGAGGCTGAGGTCGTATTGGCCTTCTGTCGTGCGCTCTAAATCGCCGTTCACGGTAGCCATATAGAGATCAATCGAACCTTGCCATACGTCGGTATAGAGCAGGGTGGTGTCATTATACCACGCAAACTCATTGACGCACTGACCAAAGCCGGAAACAAGGTATTTCTTCTCTCCTGTCTCCAAGTTCATCACCGCCAAGCGGTTCTCGTCGCTCTCATAGCCATCACGCTCCATCGACTGCCATGCTATCCACTTTCCGTCCGGCGAATAAGCCGGGTTGATGTCATAGCCGCCATTATCTTTGGTAATATTTTTGCACGTACCCATACGTAAATCATACAGGTATATATCGCTGTTCGTGCTCACGGCGTATGCTAATCCCTCTTTCTTTCGGCAGGTATATGCAATCTCTTCGTTATTGGGATTCCATGCCAACTGCTCCATGCCACCAAAGGGTTTCATCGGACATTCAAAGGCTGTGCCTTCCAGAATATTCACTCCGTCATTGACCTTGGCGGATTTAATCTGCTCTCCTTCGCCGATATAATTTACCTCCAGATCGCATACAAAGGGTTGTGGTGCGGTCTCTACCCATTCATCCCAATGTTTGTACATCAGGTCTTCGTGCATATGCCCGGTCGCGAGCGGCAGATCCGGATATTTGTCCTGCGTTGTCTCTACCGTCTTTATTTGTTTGACTAAAATGACCTTATCGCGCATCGGTGAGAGGAGGAAGCCATCTATGTTATTTGCGCCTTCTACCATTACTTCCTTACCGTCGCGTCTCAGATATAATTGTCCGCCTCGCATGAATGCTAACCATCCGCTGGCACCGAACCATGCCGGATCATAACCTACGAACTCGTCGAATACGTCTAATTCGCCATTCTCTGTAAATGGGTTGCATACCCGAATCCACGTGGTGGACCTATTTTCCTCGACGCTGTAGTAACTGACGGTATATGCGAGCCAACCCGTCTCGATATCTGCGGCTACACTACCGATACGTCCCATAGCCCAGAGTCCTTCCGGCGTCAGACGATCGCCTTCAATCTTGATTTGCGGTTTTGTGATCGGGGCTTTCTGATCTTCCTGTTTGGCGCAAGAAGCGCTTACTAACGCTAAAACTGCCATAAGAAAAACTCTAAATTGCTTCATACAATAATTTTCTCACTTTACAAGTTCGATTATATAAAATTTTGCGTGCAAAATTACAAAAAAAAATGCATATATGCAAAAAAATCGTAAAATTTAATCGCGATTACTTGTGTAATTAGAAAAATTTTATTAATTTTGTAGCGCAAAATTGACAAACCATGAAAGTACAGTTCTTAGGTGCCACGCGTGAAGTGACGGGCAGCAAACATCTTATTACGACCGATTCGGGTCACACGATTTTATTGGATTGTGGCATGTATCAGGGTAAAGGTATGGAGACCGATGCCGATAACCGCGACTTGGGTTTCGACCCTGCCACGGTCGACTGTATTGTGCTCTCTCACGCCCATATTGACCATTCCGGTCTTATCCCGTATGCTGTCAAGATGGGCTTCAAAGGTGACATCTATTGTACGCCTGCCACGCGCGACCTCTGTGCCCTCATGCTTGCCGATACTGCTTTCATTCAAGAGCAGGATGTGCGCACTTACAATAAGAAAATCGACAGACAACATCCTCATAAGGAGAAGGGCAAGAAGTATTTCATTGAACCCCTTTACAACCAGAATGATGTCAACCGCGCCATGAAACATTTCGTGACGTACGGCTATGATCGCCGTTTCCGAATCTTTGATGATGTGCTTCTGACTTTTACCAACTCCGGTCACATGCTCGGCGGTGCTATCTGTTCTCTGGAGATTTATGAGAATGACGAGACGGGACATAAAAAATGGCGTCGGATAACGTACACGGGCGATATCGGTCGCAAGCATTGTCATATCTTGCCAGAACCGCAACTCTTCCCGCAATGTGATTACCTCATATGCGAATCGACATACGGCGATAGACTGCATGAAGAACAACTCGTGACGGAAGAAGAACTTCTTGGCGTGGTAGAAGATACGTGCGTTTATCGCAAAGGCCAATTACTTATTCCTTCTTTTTCGGTCGGTCGTACACAAGAGATCGTCTATGTGCTCAACCAACTGTATAACGACGGCCGTCTGCCGCACATACCGGTGTATGTTGACAGCCCGATGAGTACGAATGCCACGCAGATATTCCGTATGTATCCTGATGAACTAAGTGACGAGGTGCGTGATACATTGCGATTCGATCCGGACCCGTTTGGATTTAATACGCTGCGATATATCACTGATATCCGTGAATCAAAGATGCTTAACCATAAGGAAGAACCTTGTATCATTATCTCCGCATCAGGTATGTTGGAGGCCGGGCGTATCAAACATCATGTGGCGAATCATATCTCCGATCCGCGCTGTACGATTCTCATTGTCGGTTACTGCGCTCCTACCACGCTCGGTGCGCGAATCCAACAACCGGACTTGCAGTGGATCTCTATCTTCGGACTAGACCGGCGCATCAAAGCGCAGATCACGAAGATAGAAGGTTTCTCGGGACATGGCGACTATCGAGAGATGATTGATTATATCACTCGTAGCCAGCAAGTGGACCAGGTTCGGCGCGTCTTTGTCGTACACGGCGAAGAACAGGCTGCAGAGACATACAAGACCCATCTTATGGAAGCTGGTTTTGCGAATGTCGAGGTGCCTGCAAAGGGTCAGACAATTGAATTATAGCAAAAAAATCCATTAAAAATTTGCATATGTGCAGAAAAATTACTAATTTTGCACCGATTTCATTCAAAATAATTGAAACAGATGGAAAATCAGAAGGAAGAAAGACGCGAGCAGGAGATCGTGTATAGCCGTTCCGTCAAAGCAGGGAAGCGTATTTATTACTTAGACGTTCGCAAGGCGCGCAACAATGACTTGTATCTCTCGATTACCGAGAGTAAGCGTCGCCAAGGCGAAGAGGGGGAAGCTCCTTCGTTTGAGAAACACAAGGTATTCCTGTACAAAGAGGATTTTGCTCACTTTACAGAAGGTCTGCAGGACGTTATCGCGTACGTCCAGAACCAATTAGGCACCATTGAAGAGCGTCCGGAATATATCCCGGAGGCAAAGGAAGGTGCTGATGATGAAGAACCTAAGAAAAAAGGACTCTTAGGATTTCTTCGGAAATAATCGATTTGGAATGAAGGGGCAGGGCGGTTGAAGTACCGTCGCATTGCAGGATAGTAACGATGTTAGTATCCGTGCCGAATCCTGCACCCTTGTCGCGAAGCGAATTCAGGACGATGGCATCCATGTTTTTGCGTTCCATTTTATGGAGCGCATTTTCTTTTTCATTTTGGGTCTCCAGTGCAAATCCGATGAGCTGCTGGTCTGCGCGCTTGCTTTCTCCCAAGGCACGCGCGATATCCGGTGTGGTACGCAATTGCAGTAGCATATCGGTTTGTCCGGCTTGTTTCTTGATTTTCTCGGGTGCCGTCTCCGACGGAGCGAAGTCTGCTACGGCGGCACAGAGAATAGCGATGTCCTGTTGAGGCCATGCGGCTGTGCATGCTTCATACATGACTTGGGCACTCAAGGCGTCAATCCGACGGATGCTGCCGAAGGGGTTGAGCAGGGGAGCAGAGACAGCACCGCATACGAGCGTCACTTCTGCACCTCTGCGTGCACATGCCTGCGCCAATGCAAAACCCATCTTGCCGGTCGAGTAATTGCTGATAAACCGCACAGGGTCTATCTTCTCCTGTGTACCTCCGGCGGTGATGAGTACGCGCTTGCCGAGCATGGTCTTGGGCGTCAGCGCATATTCCAGAGCCTCTTGCAGTTCGTCTATCTCCGGCATTCGACCCTTACCGCTCGTTCCGCAGGCCAGTTGGCCTTCAGCGGGTTCTATGACGGTCACGTTCTCCCAACTGCGGATAGTCTTAATAGCCTGCTGCGTAGCAGGACTCTCCCACATCTTGTCGTTCATGGCCGGCGAGATCACCATCGGCTTGCGGGCTACGCATGAGGCGATAGTGGTCGTCAGCGCATCGTCTGCGATACCTGCGGCCATCTTTGCCACCACATTGGCTGTTGCCGGGGCGACGATCATCGCATCGCACCAATCGGGTAGAGAGATATGCTCAGTGGAATGCTCGTTGATGGCGGCAAACACATCCGAATATACCCTGCTTCCCGAAACGGTCTGCAGGGTAAGTTCAGTAACAAACTGCAAGGCATTCTGCGTGGTCGTCACCCTTACTTCTGCGCCCACTTTGGTCAGCGAACGAATCAGTTCGGGAATCTTATAAGCAGCAATCCCGCCGCTAATGCCCACTAGTATGTGTTTGCCGGCTAAAGACATTTATTTCAATGCCTCGTCGCGGTTGCCTGTGCGGTAAACGAGCTCTCCGTCAATGAACTCCTGAGTAGCCATCAGCGACGGCTTCGGAAGACGCTCATACTGACGGCTGATCTCGATTTGCTCGCGGTTCTCGAAGGTCTCCTCGAGGTTATCCTGCGGAATAGAGAAATCCTGCAGTTTGGCGTCCAACTCGCGCTTGATACCGGTACTGATCTGATTGGCGCGTTTAGCGATAATTGCTACGGTCTCATACACGTTGCCTACCGGCTCCATGAGTTGGTTGACGTCACGTGTTACCGTGTTCTTCGGTGCTTTTGAATTCTTGTAATCCATATTAATCTTTTGTTATTTTTCGTATTTGGTTCATCATGCGTTCCGCCTCTTTGCGGTGCTTAGAGCTCGGATATTCGGTGATGAAGTTGTAATATTCGTCTTGTGCATCCCGGGCACGCTCCAGTTTGCGGTCCTCGAAGGAGTTGATCATCTGCTGGTATTTAGCCTGCAAGATAAGCCAACTGAACTCCTCTTGGTATTGGTTACTTGGATAGTCCTTGAGCGCGTTCTTGGCGACTATCTCGCAACTGAGGTAGTTATTGCCAAGATACGAGCCGAGGTTATAATAGAGTTGAGCACTTTTCAACTCCTTCAGAGCCAGTTTATCGTACATTTCCGCCATCTCTTGGTAAGCCTGTTCCGCGTACGGGCTCTCCGGATAGAGTTCCACAAACTGATTGAAGGCCTCAATGGCTTTGCGGGTAATACCCTGGTCGAGACGTGCGTCCGGTGAGTCCAGGTACTGGCAGTGCCCTACTTGGAAATATGCCTCAGTCGCATACTTGCCTTTCGGGTAGTTGCGGATATAAGCCTGATAATAATCGGTCGCCGACTCGTACGCTTTCTGTCCCATGTAACTGCGTGCCAGATAGGCCAGAATATCCTCTGAACGCTCAGTGCCCTTGTAATACGCAGTGACATCGTCCAGCAGTGTCTGCGACTTGACATACTGCTTCTCGTTGAAATAGCGCAAGGCAGCTTGGTATTTCTCCTCCGGATCGCGCGATTTCAACAGACGCTGATAGTCTCCACAACTGGTGAAGAATACCATGATCAATAGCAATATGTATAATCTTTTTTGGCGCATTACTCCAAATTAGCCTGCAAAAATACTGCTTTTTTTCGAATTATGCAAACTTTTTCTTTATTTTGTCAGCAAATTGTCCCAATTCGGCGACTTCCGGATACATAAACTGTCATTTTGTGCTACTATCAAGTAGCAAGCGGCATCGCCTGCACGTGCGATCATGTCCAGCGCATCGTCAGCGCCAAGCACCATGCATGCGGTGGCCATCGCATCGGCGCGCATACAAGTGCTACTAACTACCGTGGCACTTAATACTGAGTGCTGCACAGGATAGCCGGTTCGCGGGTCGATAGTGTGACTGCGACGCTCGCCGTCCGCATAGTAATAATTGCGGTAGTTTCCACTGGTTGCCATGCAAATATCGCTTAC
>JAFWAK010000049.1 GCA_017507715.1 Paludibacteraceae bacterium
GACACCCGCCAGTTGCTCGGGCTGAAGCACGATACGACCATCGAACGAGGTCTTGTAGGTCGTCTTACCGACCTTGACCTGCGCGTCATAAAGCAACGCCTGGGTCGTATCCATAACGATAAGGGTTACGGGTGATGGGTTATGGGTTACGGGAGCTTGTTTTTTCACACAGGCATTCGCTGTGCTGAAGCACAGAAGAGCAAGACAAAGGGATAGAATTTGTTTCATAATTGTAGCCATTTTACCAACTCTGCCACACATAACGTGCCAAAAATGCGCAAAACTCTTGCATATGTCAAAAATTTGTAGTACTTTTGCACCCGCAAAAGTTAAAATTTGAAAATCATAAATATTTTTATGGCAACACAAGAAGAAACCTTTAAGAAAATCGTAACGCACTGCAAGGAATACGGCTTTGTTTTCCCGAGCAGTGAGATTTACGACGGTCTCGGCGCTGTGTATGACTACGGTCAGAACGGCGTGGAGTTGAAGAATAATATCAAGTGTTATTGGTGGGACTCGATGACCTTGTTGCACGAGAATATCGTGGGTATCGACGCCGCCATCTTCATGCATCCAACGACGTGGAAAGCGTCGGGTCACGTAGACGCATTCAATGACCCGCTGATTGACAACAGGGACAGCAAGAAGCGTTACCGTGCAGACGTGCTGATCGAAGATCAGATTGCCAAATACGACGAGAAAATCGAGAAAGAGCTGGCTAAGGCACGCAAGCGTTTTGGCGACAGTTTCGACGAGGAGTTGTACAAGCAGACGAACGAGCGCGTGAAAGAGCACGTGGAGAAACGCGAGGCACTGCATGCGCGCTTTGCCAAGGCGATGAACGACAACAACCTCGAGGAACTCAAGCAGATCATCCTCGACGAGGAGATCGTTTGCCCGATTAGTGGTACACGCAACTGGACCGACGTGCGTCAGTTCAACCTGATGTTCTCGACCGAGATGGGTTCGACCGCAGACGGTGCGATGAAGATCTATCTCCGTCCGGAGACCGCACAAGGTATCTTCGTGAACTTCCTGAACGTACAGAAGACCGGTCGTATGAAGATTCCGTTCGGTATCGCACAGATCGGTAAGGCCTTCCGTAACGAGATCGTAGCCCGTCAGTTCGTATTCCGCATGCGGGAGTTCGAGCAGATGGAGATGCAGTTCTTCGTTCGTCCGGGCGAGGAGTTGAAATGGTTCGAACACTGGAAACAATTCCGTCTCAAATGGCACAAAGCGCTTGGTTTAGGCGATGAGAAATATCGTTTCCATGATCATGATAAACTCGCGCACTATGCTAATACAGCAACGGATATCGAGTTCCTCATGCCGTTTGGATTCAAGGAGGTAGAAGGTATTCACAGCCGTACGAATTTTGACCTCTCGCAGCATGCTAAGTACAGCGGAAAGAAGATTGAGTATTTCGATCCGGAGCTCAATCAGAGTTATACGCCGTATGTCATCGAGACCTCTATCGGTGTGGATCGTATGTTCCTGAGCGTTATGTGCTCGAGTTATGAAGAGCAGGCTCTTGAAGGTGGCGATACCCGTGTGGTACTCCACTTGCCGGCCGTTTTGGCACCGGTGAAGGCATGTATCATGCCGCTCGTCAAGAAAGACGGTCTGCCCGAGAAAGCCCGCGAGATCATGAACGAACTGAAGTTCGATTTCAAGGTAGCATACGACGAGAAAGACTCTATCGGTAAGCGTTACCGTCGTCAGGACGCAGTCGGAACGCCGTTCTGTATCACAGTCGATCACGACACCGAGAAAGACGGCTGCGTCACCGTTCGTTACCGCGACACGATGACGCAGGACCGCGTGAAGATCGAGGACCTGCATGAGATCATCCGCCGTGCCACCGACCCCAAGGAGCTCTACCGCAAGATCGTCGGCGACTCGATGGAAGACACGATGGAATAAACCGGACATAGTCCCTACCAACGCAGCATAGCTGCCATACACAAACGACCGCCCCTACTGAGGCGGTCGTTTTAAATATATGCCAAATACAACATTTCCACGCGACCATCACGGGACCATCTCCCAAGAAAAGGCAAAACACAACATTTGCATGGTACAGTGACGTTCGCGATGTAAACGACATGCGAACGAGAAAAAGAGATGTACGATTAGGAATCATTCGGGCACAGATTGTTTCGTACAGACGTATAAAAATATAAGAATTTTTGATTATAATAAAAAAAACATATAATATTTTTTGGTTATTCATCCCGATAACTATAGGGATTTTATCGGTAACTAAACACACCACGGGCGACTCATTGAGCCGCCCGTGATTATTATAATTGCCGGTTGTTAAGGTTTCTATATAACAAGAGCAAGTGACCTTTCAGCCACTTGCTCTCCTTTGTACTTGGTACTTTGTCGCTTTACTTGACTTCTTGACCTTGAAGGGTATATACCTTCTCCCCGCGAAGAATGAAGATTTGATCATTGATAAGTATCTTGCGCGGAGCGGTAGTATCGGTAGGAATATTGTCTATTGCAGTCTCTCCATTTAAAGAAACGACCAATGATATAGTTGCATATACTCCGGAACCGTCTTGCGCTGTAGCTGACAATAAAACCTCGCCATCGGCTGCTGTCTCCAGTAGTGTAACCGTACAGGTATTTTCGTTTGGAGAGATTGATACTTTGTCTGCACCGCTAAGAAGTTCCCATGTCAGTGACGGGTTCGTGATATCAGTCGGAGTGACTGTCGCCTCAACAATTACTTGTGTATTATTACGGGTAAGGGTGGTACCGCCCGAAATACTATTCAATGTAATTGATTCGGTTAGTACTTCCTTGAACATTCCGCTGACAACGATATCCTTTTCTGCATAGATGCCGGAACCGTCAATAGCAGTTGCCCGTACGCGCAGAGTGCCATTCAAACCGTCCGTATTGGCAACCAATAGACCGTTGTCATCAATAGTCGCGAGATCTGCACCACTAACAATTTTCCATGATGCACGTTTGTATGTCGCCATCGCCGGCAGAATTTCAGCGTAAAGGTGTAACGAAGTTTGCTCTGCGGTCAGTTCGATATTACGCTCCATTGCGCAGATATTGATTTTCTCAGCAAATGTTACTTCACTCTTGTCTGCGGATGCCATGATGTTCGAATGCCCGCTACGTGTGGCAGCCAAATATGCAGCCGGCATATGTGCCGGTGCGCCGCTGGCGGTTATCCATACCCATTTCTCGAAATAGAGGTTGTCGTATTCGAGAGCATAATAGGCATCCTCCGGAGCATCAGCATCTGTGTATGTATATTCTGTACCCGGCACAGTAGCAATAACGCTCATGTTGTCCGGCGTAGCGCCGCGCAAGATACGATATTGGTCCACCGTTCCGCCTTCATATTTTGTCCACATCAAGTTGACTGCGCCATGCAAGCCGACATTCATTTGGAGATGGGTGCTACTATGAGCAGTACTCATATTACTTTCTGCGCCGAAGGTTGTACCGTACGTCATACGATAACGATTTTTACGCACGGAAGGATCAGAAGCCAAGTCTATCCACGAGCCGGCAGACAGGGCTATCTCTGCTTGGCGTACCCAGTTATTAGTAGAACCTTCTTCCTTATAGATA